>NZ_JBFAJD010000009.1:0-278625 GCF_040655035.1 Streptomyces sp. NPDC050549 | reverse complement strand
TCCGGGAAATTCCTTCGCTTTGCCACCATGGATCACTTCCCCTGGATGACGAAACATCCAGCGTCCAGGTGTCGGAATCTCGGGGGTCACTCCAGCTCCGGCCACACCCCTGGCGCTGCTCAACTCGCCGCCGGAATCGCAGAAGACCTGGCCAAAAACCGCGAGTTCGTCCGCGAAGAGTTGGCCGAACGGGGGTGGAGAAAATGAGCTGCCCGAAGAAGAGAGTGCAGCCGCCAACCGGTGAAGTCGTATCTCGCTGGCGCGCTGTCGAGTGGGGCGAATCCGAAGAGCGGCGTTTAGCAGAGATCTTGTTCGGTCGGATACCCAACAGATCTAAGAACAACGGAAGTTGCCGGAAAGCGCCTGTCGAGTAGAAAACGGGGCGGTATCCTGATGGGACGTCACATGTAGGTCCCAGAGGGTTGCCGCCCTCTGGGACCAGGCCAGTCAAGGACCGGCCTGCCAGTCACGGAGGGACTGACATGGGGAAGAGTACCGTCATGCGCGGACGCCGGAGTACGGGCGTTATCCGCGTCGCTATCTACCTGCGCGTTTCCACGGCGCAACAGTTGGAAGGCTACGGCCTGAAGGTCCAGGAAGATCAATGCCGGGCCTGGCTTGCGTACGCCCTACGTGGACAGAAACACGTGGTTGTCGATGTGTACGTGGACGGCGGGGTTTCCGGAAAGCTGGCCAAGCGGGACGATCTGGACCGTCTGACCGCCGACATCATGGGCGGGAAGCTCGACCTGGTTGTCTTCGGCAAGCTCGACCGGATCGGCCGCACCATGAAGAACATCCACCGTTGGGTCTACGACGTCACTGACTACGGCGTCCGCGTCGCCACTGCTGACGGACGTATCGACTCCGACGACGACATGTTCGGCATTCAGCTCTCTCTTCTCGCCTACATGGCCGAGGTTGAGCACGCCCTGATTCTTGAACGCACTCTGGGCGGTCGGATGCAGAAGGCTGCCGCTGGCGGCTGGCCGCTGGGCGAACCGCCCTTCGGCGTCATGCTCGACGCGGACGGAAACCCCGTGCTCAACCCCGATGAGGTAAAGCAGATCGAAGCGTATGCCGCTTTCATGATCGACTCGCCTGAGCCTGTGACGCAGGAGGATGCAGCCCGGCACCTCAATGCCCTCGGTTACACCCAGCGCAATGGTAAGCCGTGGGCCGGAGGGAATCTCGGCCGGCGCATTGAGGCCAGCCTTCGCGGCTATGTGGAGTTCGTCTTCGCGGGCGAGAACGAGGACGGCGACCCGATCACGACGACCTTCCGAATTGACGTTCCGAAACCACTGTCTGAGGAACGCATCGAGTCACTGCGTGTCGTCATCAACCGGGGCAAGCGCATCAAGGGCAAGCACTCGCGATACCTGTTGTCCAATCGCATCATCAGTGTGTGCGGGGCACATCGGACCGGCGGCAGTATTGCCACCGGCCGTTACTACCGCTGTATGGGAGGCCGTATCGAAGGGGGCGCGCCCCAGAGTCATGAGGATTGCTGGGAGCTGCCGGTTGAGGATGTCGACTCGGCTGTCTGGTCCGAAATTGAAGGTCTGTTGGAAGACAGGACGAAGCTGCACGGACTGATTGCGAAGTGGCTGGGCACTGTTCCGGAGAGGGCTGCTTCTTATCGGCGCCGACTGGCCGATCTGGACGAGCAGCTTGAGAAGAAGCGGTCGAACCGTAAGCGCAAGATCGCTTTGCTTCTGGCTTCCGCCGAGGACGACGACGATGACACCGCCCTGATTGAGGAGCTGAAGTCGGAACTGAGGCAGAAAGAAGAGGAACTGCTTCAGGAGCGCGACCGTGTGGCGGACTGGTTGGGCGATGCGGAGGCTCAGGAAGAGCGGGCCAGGGAACTGCTCCATGCTGTGGACAGCATCGACACGTCGGCGGAGAACTTCACCCTGGACCTGAAGTTGGATCTTTTGGAGCTGCTCGATGTGCGGATCCAGATCTTGGACAAGGGGGTTCCTCGACACAAGGGTCTCGTCGACCCCATCACGGAGTGGCACCGAGAGAACGACGTCCCGGTCCCGGCTCAGTTGACGGACGCGATGTGGGACAGCGTCAAGGGCATCCTGTCGAGCACCCGGCAGTGGAAGGACGTGCGCGGTGCGTTCGATGTGATGTTGGAGAAGCTGCGCACGGGGAAGCCGTGGAACGAATACAGCCGATGCGAGCGGATCGACGGACGGGTCTATGCGTCGCTGTACCGGCGCGTCCATCACTGGTTCGACTCTGGGGAGTATCAAGCCGCCCTGGAGGCTCTGAGGCCCTGTCCAGCGGTTCCGGTGCCGCCTTCGTACGTGCTGCCTCGGATGCTGGTCACGGGTGCCGTTGATCCGAAGTTCACTGCTGCCCAGGTGACGATGGAGCCCGAGCGAGTCTGCGATTGCAGCGCGGGCGGTGAAGCATGTGGCACCACCCCGAGTTGCAACCTGGCCTTGACCGGCGAACAAGCTTGCCCGAGATGGTGATCTTCGGGCCGATCCAGCCCATCATGTTCGTGGTGCTGTTCACCTACGTCTTCGGCGGTTCCATGCAGATCGGCGGCAGCACCAGCGCCACCGACTACAAGAACTTCCTGATGGCGGGCATCTTCGCGCAGACCGTCACGTTCGCCACCGCCAGCTCCGGCGCAGGCATCGCCGACGACATGCACAAGGGCCTCATCGACCGCTTCCGCTCGCTGCCCATGGCGCGCGGCGCGGTGCTGACCGGGCGGACACTCGCCGACCTCGTACAGACCGCGCTGACCCTCCTGGTCCTCGCGACAGTCGCCCTGCTGGTCGGCTGGCGCGTCGGCTCGGACGGAAGCACCAACGCCGGCAAGGTCCTCGGAGCCTTCGGCCTGCTGCTCCTGCTCGGGTACGCGTTCACCTGGATCGGGGCCCTGATCGGGCTCAGCGTCCGTACGCCCGAGGCGGCAACCTCCGGCGGACTGATCTGGCTCTTCCCGGTGACGTTCATCTCGAACGCGTTCGTGGACACCAGCAACATGACGCCCTGGCTGCGCCACATCGCCGAGTGGAACCCGTTCAGCGCCACGGTGCAGGCCTGCCGGGTGCTCTTCGCCAACCCGGGACAGTCGTCCTCGGACGCCTGGCCCATGGTGCACCCGGTGTGGGCCTCACTGATCTACTCGCTCCTGATCATCCTCATATTCCGGACGCTGGCGGTACGGAAGTACCGCTCGGCGACGGCCTGAGAGGACGCGGGACGCCGGAATCCCCGATTCCGGCGGACATGGCGAAACCCCCGGCGCCGCAAGGCCGCCGGGGGCTCGTCGAAGGCAGGCGAGGCCCAGAACCCCGTGGTCGGGTCCCGTAGGTCAGGTCCCGCAGGTCAGCCGTTGTACGGCTCGGCCTTGAGGATCGTCACCGAGGCCTTCTTGCCGTTGGGCAGCTCGTACTGCGCCTCCTCGCCGACCTTGTGGCCGAGCACGCCGGAGCCCAGCGGGGACTGCGGCGAGTAGGTCTCGATGTCGGCGCTCGCGTACTCGCGCGAAGCGAGCAGGAAGGTCGTCGTGTCGTCCTCGTCGCCGTCGAAGGCGATCGTGACGACCATGCCGGGCGCGACCGCGCCGTCCGCCGACGCCGGAGCCTGGCCGACCTTGGCCTTCTCCAGGAGCTGGATCAGCTGGCGGATGCGGAGCTCCTGCTTGCCCTGCTCCTCCTTGGCCGCGTGGTACCCGCCGTTCTCGCGCAGGTCGCCCTCCTCGCGCGCAGCCGCGATCTTCGCGGTGACTTCCTCGCGCGCGGGACCAGACAGGTACGCCAGCTCTTCCTTGAGCTTGGTGTACGCCTCCTGCGTAAGCCAGGTGACGTCTTCGCTGGTCTGGGTCACAGGTGCTCCTCGTAGGTACTGGGAATACAAAGCATCGCCCTACCCAGAAGAATGTTCCTTCATGGAAGGGCGAAACCACGAGCCTAACAATTCAACGGCGCCAGGGGGAGGACATAAGGCACCAGAAATACGTCAACGCAGGTCAAGGCCTACACAACGAGGGTGATGTCAGTCGGCGTGGCAGCCGAGCAGCTCGGCCGTGGTGCCCCTGGCCGTCGTGCGCAGGGTGACGACCCTGTCGATGCGGGTCGCGGAGCCGCCGAAGTGGAAGTCGGCGCGGCCCACCTCGGACTGGTCGGCGGCCTGCGAGCGGAGGGTGCAGTAGCCGGTGGTGCCCGAGTCCTTGTGGACCTCCAGATGCACCTCGACCTCGTTGCCCGAGGCCTGGAAAGTGATCACTTCGGCGCTGATCTTGGCCTCGACGACATAGTGGTAGGCGAAGTACCCGACGAGGACGAGCAGGGCCGCCGCGAGGACGGCACCGGCGACCTTGAGCTTGTGGTCGGCACGCTCGTCCGACGAGTTGCCGTAGCGGCCCTCGGGCAGTCGCGTACTCGCCGTACTCATGATCGTCCTCCCGGCAAGGGGCTCCCGAAACCAACCCCCGGAATTATTCGCCCCTCGATTCGGTCACTATAGAAGCGCCGATTGCACCCCAGGACACCGGGGCGCCGACCTACTGAGGATTGAGTCTTGACTGACCAGCTGCGACTGATGGCCGTCCACGCGCACCCCGACGACGAGTCGAGCAAGGGCGCGGCCACCATGGCGAAGTACGTGTCCGAGGGGGTGGACGTGCTGGTCGTGACCTGCACGGGCGGGGAGCGCGGCTCCATCCTCAACCCGAAGCTCCAGGGCGACAAGTACATCGAGGAGCACATCCACGAGGTACGCAAGAAGGAGATGGACGAGGCCCGCGAGATCCTCGGCGTCAAGCAGGAGTGGCTCGGCTTCGTCGACTCGGGTCTGCCCGAGGGCGACCCGCTGCCGCCGCTGCCCGAGGGCTGCTTCGCGCTGGAGGACGTCGACAAGGCGGCCGGCGAGCTGGTGAAGCAGATCCGCACCTTCCGTCCGCAGGTGATCACCACCTACGACGAGAACGGCGGCTACCCGCACCCCGACCACATCATGACCCACAAGATCTCGATGGTGGCCTTCGAGGGCGCGACGGACACCGAGAAGTACCCGGAGGGGCAGTACGGCCCGGCGTACCGGCCGCAGAAGCTGTACTACAACCAGGGCTTCAACCGGCAGCGCACCGAGGCGCTGCACAAGGCGCTGCTCGACCGGGGCCTGGAGTCGCCGTACGGGGACTGGCTCAAGCGCTGGGACGAGTCCGGGATGATGCGCGATCGCACGCTCACCACGCACATCCCGTGCGCCGAGTTCTACGAGATCCGTGACAAGGCGCTGCTCGCGCACGCCACGCAGATCGACCCCGACGGCGGCTGGTTCCGGGTCCCGATGGAGATCCAGAAGGAGGTCTGGCCGACCGAGGAGTACGAGCTCGCGAAGTCTCTGGTCGATAGCTCCCTCCCCGAGGACGACCTCTTCGCGGGCATCCGCGACAATGCCTGATATGAGCTCAAGCGCAGCCCTGGCAATGACGCACCTGGTCCCCCTCGCCGAGGTCGACGAGAACAAGGTCACCCCCGGCGTCCTCGGTTTCATCGTCTTCGCGGTGATGGCCCTGGCCGTATGGGGGCTGATGAAGTCCATGAGCAAGCAGATGAACAAGGTCGACTTCAAGGAGGCCCCGGACCCGACGGCCGAGTCCGAGGCCGTCCCGGCCGAGCCGAAGGCCAAGCAGGGCTGACCGGGCGGGCCCGCGCGGGGGTGCTCAGGGCCGGTTCGGCACCGCCACCCCCATCACCTCACGGGCGTGCCGGCTCGGCACCATGCCCAGCCGCCATGCCTGCCAGCCCGCCTCCAGGTTCACGCCCCGCTCCAGCAGCAGCTGGTACGCCTCCACGTAGTCGTCGAGTTTCTCGTCGCGGTAGGGATGCCGGGTGCGGGCGAGCTGTGCCAGTTCCTCCTGGGCGACCGCCGTGCCGACCTCGACGCCGCCGGGGGCCGCGTACGGCAGGAGCGTGGAGCGCAGGAAGCGCGCCCAGTCCTCGCCACGGTGGTCTCCGTACGAGGTGAACAGGCCGAGCGCCTCGTCGCACAGGGTCAGTGCCTGTGCGGTACGGGCATTGCCCGCGTCGACCACCGCGAGCTCCAGGCAGGTCCACGCCTCGCCGTGGGCGACGCCGATGCGCTGGAAGTCGGCGCGGGCGTCGACGAGGAGCTGGCGGGCGAAGCCCGAGTTGCGCAGCGAACCCGTCTGGGCCGCGCGCTGGTCGCGGGTGACGCGCGCCGAGTGGTGCCGGGCGCAGGCCAGGCCGTAGACGTCCCGCATACGGGAGAACATGGTGCGGGAGCGTTCCAGTTCCCGTACCGCCAGGTCCAGGTTGCCGGTCTCCTCCAGGGCCTGGCCGAGGTAGTAGACCGTCCAGGCCTCGCCGCGGGCGTCCTCGTTGTCGCGGTGCCGGGAGGCCGCCGTGCGCAGGCCGTCCACCGCCGGGGACGGGTCGCCGGCGACCAGCCGGGCGCGGGCCAGCTGGGTCAGTGCCCAGGCCTCGCCGCGGGCGTCGCGGGTACGGCCGTAGAGGCCGAGGGCGGTGGTCAGTTCGGACTCGGCGCGCGGGATGTCGCCCATGCGCAGGCCGAGTTGGCCGAGCTGGAAGTGGGCCCAGGCCTCGCCGTGCACGGACTCGCCCGCGCGGTGCAGGACCAGGGACTCGGTCAACAGCCGCATGGCTTCGGGGAGTCGGGCGCGGTCGCGTTCCACGGCGGCCAGGGCGTGCATGGTCCAGGCGCGGTCCGTGGCCAGTTGCGGGGCGGCCTGGAGGTCGAGGGCCTCGCGGAGTTTCGCCGCCGCCTCGGTGAGGTTGCCCTGGTGGTGGAGGGTGATGCCGAGGGAGCACAGGGCGCGGGCGGCGCCCGCGTCGTGGTGGGCCTCCATGTAGAGGTCGACGACGGAGGTGAGGGTGGTGCGCGCCTTGTCGAGTTCGCCGAGCTGCCGGGCCGCGATACCCGTGCGCCACTGCACCGACCGGACAAGCAGCCCCTGGTCGACGGCCTGCGCCAACTCGCTGATCTCGCCCAGTCGGTAGAGGTCGCCGCGCAGCAGGCAGTAGTCGCACAGCGCGCCCAGCAGATTGAGTACGGCGCCCTGGTCGACGCCCTCCGCGTGCCGCAGCGTCGAGGTGATGAAGCTGGACTCGTCGTCCAGCCAGCGCAGCGCCTCGTCGAGCGAGGTGAAGCCGTGCGGGCCGAAGCGGTCCGAGCGCGTGGACATGTTGCCGTCGACCAACCGCAGTACGGAGTCGGCGAGTTCGGCGTAGTTCACGATCAGCCGTTCCTGCGCGGCCGTACGTTCCGAGGACTCCTCCTCGTCGAGGAGGCGGGCCTGGGCGAAGGCGCGGACCAGGTCGTGGAGGCGGTAGCGGGTGCCGCGGACATGGTCGATGAGGCCCGCGCGGGAGAGGGCCACCAGATGGCGGGCGGCCTCCGTCTCGTCCGTGGCCAGCAGGGCGGCGGCTGCCGCGGCGCCGAGCGAGGCCCGGCCGGCCAGCGCCAGCCGGCGCAGCAGAGTGCGGGCCGGGCCGGACTGGTCGGTGTAGCGCAGCCACAGCGCCCGCTCGACCGGCTCCACCGGGCCGTACGCGCCGAGATCCGTGGCGAGTTGGCGCGGTGAGCGCGGGCCGAGGGACGAGCCCGCGATCCGCAGCGCCAGCGGCAGCCCGCCGCACAACTCCCTGATCCGGTCCTCGGATTCGGCGTCGTAGGGCCCCGAACCGTCCTGCGCCGCCGCGCCGAGGAGTTCCTCCGCGCCCGCCGCGTCCAGCACGTCCACCGGCAACTGGTGGACCCAGGCGGCCAGTTCGGCCGGCAGGTCGAGGGGCTTGCGGGCGGTGACCACGACCAGGCTGTCGGAGCGCTCGGGGACCAGGGTGGCCACCTGCCCGGGGTCGGAGGCGTCGTCCAGGATGATCGTCACCGGCAGACCGGTCAGGTGCTGGTGGTACAACTCGCCCAGCCGCTTGACCTGTTGGTCGGGGGAGGAGCGCTCGCGGAAGAGCAGCTGTTCGCGGGGCGCGCCGAGCCGGTTCAGCAGGTGCAGCAGGGCGTCTCGGGTGGGCAGCGGGGACTCGCCCGGGCTGTCGCCGCGCAGATCCACCACGCACGCACCGCGGAACTGGTCGCGCAGATCGTGCGCGGCGCGCACCGCGAGGGTGGTGCGGCCCGAGCCGGGCGCGCCGTGCAGGACGACCACCGTCGGCCGGGTCTCCGTGCTCGCGCGGGCCGCCTGCACCAGCTGCCGGATCCGGGCCAGCTCCGCCCGCCGGCCGGCGAACGCCCCCACCGGCTCCGGGAGTTGACCGAACGACTGCTCCAGCACACTCCGTCTGCGGGCCGCCGCGCTCTTGTCCGTACCGCGCAACTGCGGTCCCGGCTTCTTCGTCGGCCCGGTCGAGGCGGCGAGCACCCGCTGCTGGTCGAGGAACGGGCGGATGCCCCGCACCTCCAGCGCCGTCAGCCACTGCAACCGCAACTGCTCCGGACCACCGGGCTGGTTCGCGGCACCGGCGCGGTGATGTGCGGCGGGCAGATGGGAGGCGCTCACCTTCACGACGGTCGCCGCCGCACCCACGACACCGACGGTCACCCCCGCGCCCAGCGCGGTGCCGGCGCCGGTACCGAGGGCCAGGTCGGCCACGACCGCAGCGGCGGCGGCAACACCCGCCACCAGCAGGGGAGTTCCGCCACCATCCCTGGCGTACCGCTGACCGAAGGTGAGCTGCCCGGCCGCCGCCTCGTCGAGCGCGCCCGTATAGACCGCGTACTCTTCCGCCGCCGTCTCCGCCATGGCATCCAGCGCGGCCCGTGACCGCGCCAGCAGCACCTGTCCCTCGACGCGCCCGCCGGAGCGCCGAACCTCCTCCTCCACGGCCCGAGCCAACAGCCGCTCGGCATCGCTCCGATGGCTGTCCCGCATGTCGCGTCCCCCTCCGACGGCAACTCCCTGGCCTATGAGTGTCCTTCGGGGGAGGCCAGAGCGCGAGAGGGCGACGATCACCCGTTCGCTGCGCGGAAGCTGCGGGCCGTTCTACGACCTGTGCCGCCCGTCGGGCACGATGGGTCCATGCCGAACCGACTGGCCCATGAGACCTCCCCCTATCTGCTCCAGCACGCCGACAACCCCGTTGACTGGTGGCCCTGGTCGGAAGCGGCATTCGACGAGGCCAGGAGGGCGAACAAACCTGTCCTGCTGAGCGTCGGATACAGCAGCTGCCACTGGTGTCACGTCATGGCCCACGAATCCTTCGAGGATCAGCCCACCGCCGACTACCTCAACGAGCACTTCGTCAGCGTCAAGGTCGACCGTGAGGAACGCCCCGACGTCGACGCCGTCTACATGGAGGCCGTACAGGCGGCCACCGGCCAGGGCGGCTGGCCGATGACCGTGTTCCTCACCCCGGACGCCGAACCCTTCTACTTCGGCACCTACTTCCCGCCCTCCCCCCGCCACGGCATGCCCTCCTTCCGGCAGGTCCTCGAAGGGGTGCGCAGCGCCTGGGCCGACCGGCGGGACGAGGTCGCCGAGGTCGCCGGGAAGATCACGAGGGATCTGGCCCGGCGGGAGATCGACTACGGCGGCACCGAGGCCCCCGGCAAGGAGGAGCTGGCCCAGGCGCTGCTGGGGCTCACCCGTGAGTACGACCCGCAGCGCGGGGGATTCGGCGGTGCGCCCAAGTTCCCGCCGTCCATGGCGATCGAGTTCCTGCTGCGGCACCATGCCCGCACCGGTTCCGAAGGCGCGCTGGAGATGGCGCAGGACACCTGTGAGCGGATGGCGCGCGGTGGTATCTACGACCAGCTCGGGGGCGGGTTCGCGCGGTACTCCGTCGACCGCGAGTGGGTGGTTCCGCACTTCGAGAAGATGCTCTACGACAACGCCCTGCTCTGCCGGGTCTACGCCCACCTGTGGCGCAGCACCGGGTCCGAGCTGGCGCGTCGGGTCGCCGTGGAGACCGCCGACTTCATGGTGCGTGAACTGCGAACCAACGAGGGCGGGTTCGCCTCCGCACTCGACGCCGACAGCGACGACGGGACCGGCCGGCACGTCGAGGGTGCCTATTACGTCTGGACGCCCGCGCAGCTCACTGAGGTGCTCGGCGGGGAGGACGCGGAGCTGGCCGCCCAGTACTTCGGTGTGACGGACGAGGGGACCTTCGAGGAGGGGCAGTCCGTTCTCCAACTTCCGCAGAACGAGGGCGTGTTCGATGCCGGGAGGATCGAGTCGGTCAGGAGTCGGCTGCTGGCCGCCCGTGCGGAGCGTCCCGCTCCGGGCCGTGACGACAAGGTGGTCGCCGCCTGGAACGGGCTCGCGATCGCCGCGCTCGCCGAGACCGGTGCCTACTTCGACCGGCCCGACCTGGTCGAGGCCGCCGTCCTTGCCGCCGATCTCCTCGTACGGCTGCATCTCGACGAGCACGCCAAACTCGCCCGCACCAGCAAGGACGGTCAAGTCGGCGCGAACGCGGGGGTGTTGGAGGACTATGCCGATGTCGCGGAGGGCTTCCTCGCGCTGGCGTCGGTCACCGGGGAGGGGGTGTGGCTGGAGTTCGCCGGGTTCCTGCTGGACCATGTGCTCGCCGGGTTCGTGGACGAGTCGGGGGCGCTCTACGACACCGCCGCCGACGCCGAGCGGCTCATCCGCCGGCCGCAGGATCCGACCGACAACGCCACCCCGTCCGGCTGGACCGCCGCGGCGGGCGCCCTGCTGGGCTATGCGGCCCAGACCGGCGCCGAGCCCCATCGCAGCGCCGCCGAGCGGGCGTTGGGGGTCGTGAAGGCGCTTGGTCCACGCGTGCCGCGGTTCATCGGGTGGGGGCTCGCGGTCGCCGAGGCGTATCTCGACGGGCCGCGCGAGGTCGCCGTCGTAGGGCCCTCGCTCTCCGACGAAGCCGCAAAAGCCTTGCACCGTACGGCACTTCTGGGTACGGCGCCCGGTGCGGTGGTCGCCTTCGGGGTCGCGGAGAGTGATGAGCTGCCGTTGCTCGCCGACCGGCCGCTGGTGGGTGGTGAACCGGCCGCGTATGTCTGCCGTAACTTCACCTGTGACGCGCCGACGACCGATCCCGAGCAGTTGCGCACCGCGCTGAGCAGGTGAAACGGCAGAGTCGTAACCATCTCAAACGCGACCAGTGAGAGAAATGCTCATCTGCGGGCTGCATTGTGAGGAAACACGCTCTTCACTGAAATCACCTGTCCACTTCACAGACCGCCCATAGTCTCGGCCCCGTGACGCGACGGATGTAACTCCCCGTCGTGCCAGGGGGATTGGGATCTGGGGGGATCTGCTGTGCTGACGTCTGTTTTCATCGCTGCTGTTTCGCTTGCCCTGTTCTGGATGGCGGCCTTCACTCTGTGGTGGCAGATGCACGCGTGGCGTACGCCCGAAGTGCTCGCCTCCACCCGCTTCAGCAGCCCGGACGGGGACGAGCACGTCTCGTTCTCGCTGCTGCTGCCGGCCCGGCACGAGCAGGCCGTGCTGGACCACACCATCCAGCGGCTGCTGGAGTCCACGCACACCGACTTCGAGATCATCGTGATCGTGGGGCACGACGACCCCGAGACCGCGGCGGTGGCCGACAGTGCCGCCGAGCGCGACCCGCGCGTGCGGGTCGTCGTCGACACGCACGAGAGGAAGAACAAACCGAAGGCCATGAACACGGCGCTGCCGCACTGCCGCGGCGATGTCGTCGGGGTCTTCGACGCCGAGGACCAGGTCCATCCGGAGCTGCTGGCCCATGTCGACCACGCGTTCCGCACCACCGGCGCGGACGTCGTGCAGGGCGGGGTCCAGCTGATCAACTTCCACTCCAGCTGGTACAGCCTGCGCAACTGCCTGGAGTACTTCTTCTGGTTCCGGTCCCGGCTGCATCTGCACGCGCAGAAGGGGTTCATCCCGCTGGGCGGCAACACCGTCTTCGTGCGGACGGACGTGCTCAGGGAAGCCGACGGCTGGGACCCCGACTGCCTTGCCGAGGACTGCGACCTGGGCGTCCGGCTGTCCAGTGTCGGCAAGAAGGTCGTCGTCGCCTACGACTCAGACATGGTGACCCGGGAGGAGACCCCCGGCTCGCTGATGTCGCTGCTGAAGCAGCGAACCCGCTGGAACCAGGGCTTCCTTCAGGTCTACCGGAAGAAGGACTGGAAGCAACTCCCGGGATTCGGGCAGCGGTTGCTGGCCCGCTACACGCTGATGACACCCTTCCTGCAAGCCTTCTCCGGGGTGATCATCCCGCTCAACGCGGCGGTCGCGCTCTTCCTGGACGTGCCGGTCGGCATCGCCTTCCTGACCTTCCTGCCGCTGGTCACCGCCGCGGTCACCTTCGTCTTCGAGGTCGTCGGACTGCACGACTTCGGCAAACAGTACGGACTCCGCGTCCGCGCCGTCCACTATCTGAAGCTCGTCGTGGGCGGCCCCTTCTACCAGGTCCTCCTGGCCGGAGCCGCGATCCGCGCAGTGTGGCGTGAGCAACGTGGCCGAAACGACTGGGAGTTGACCTCCCATGTCGGCGCGCACCTCACCGAACCCGCAGTGATCCGAGAGGACGTTCCTGCGTGACCTCCACCCTTCCCGCGGCGACCACCACGGTCCCCGCACAGCGGCAGCCTGCGCCTGAAACCGGTTCGACAGGTCGAACGATGCCACCTTCAAGGCTGCGTTCCTCCCGCCCCGACCTCCTCCTCTGCGGCCTGCTCCTCACCGCGATCCTGGTCGTGCAGGGCTGGAACATCGCCGACTACCCGACGCTCAGCGACGACGAGGGCACCTACCTCGCCCAGGCATGGGCCGTCCAGCAGGGCACCGGCCTTGCCCACTACACCTACTGGTACGACCATCCGCCGCTCGGCTGGATCCAGATCGCCCTGCTCACCTGGATCCCCGCGCACTTCAGCCCCGACTCGATGACCGTCGGCACCATGCGCCTCACGATGCTGGTGATCAGCGCGATCAGCACGGTCCTCGTCTACGTCCTCGCCCGCCGCCTGTCCCTGCCCCGCTGGGCCGGCGGACTCGCCATGCTGCTCTTCGGACTCTCCCCGCTGTCCGTGATCCTCCAACGGGAGATCTTCCTCGACAACATCGCCGTGATGTGGATGCTGCTCGCGTTCTGCCTGGCCGCGTCACCGAGCCGCCATCTCTGGCACCACTTCGGGGCGGGTCTGGCGGCCGCGGCCTCGGTCCTCACCAAGGAGACGATGGTGATCGTCCTCCCCGCGCTGGTGGTCACCATGTGGCGGCACGGACACCGCGACACCAGGAAGTTCGCGCTCACCGGCGCCGTCACGGCCTGCGTCCTGATCGGCTGCGCGTACCCTCTCTTCGCCCTGCTCAAGGGCGAGTTGCTGCCCGGCAGCGGCCATGTCTCCCTCTGGGACGGCCTGAAGTACCAGATGACCAGGCCCGGTTCGGGCTTCATACTCGACCGGGGCACGGGCTCCTACGGCGTCCTCCATTCCTGGCTCTACTACGACCGTGTCCTGCCCCTGGGCGGCCTCGCCGGAGCGCTGCTCCTGCTGCTCACCTGGCGCTGGTCGGTCACCGCCCGCTCGCTCGCCGGACCGGCCCTGGCCGTGGCGATCCTCGCCGCGGTCGCCCTGCGCCCGAACGGCTATCTGCCCGCCATGTACGTCATCGGCGCGCTGCCCTTCCTCGCCCTGGTCCTCGCCGGGGGCACCGCCTCGGTCGCCCACGCGGTGCTGCGCAGACGGCGGCGCGAGGGGGAGAGGCGGTACGTCACCGGCGGCCGGTACGCGCTCGCGGCCGTGCTGGCGCTCGCCGCCGGCGCCTATGTCGTACCGCACTGGTACGACGGTGTGCGCACCGCGGTGACCGCGGATGCCAACGCCCCCTACCGGGCGGCCTCCCGGTGGCTGTCCACCGGGGTGAAGGACCCGAAGGACACCCGGGTCCTCGTCGACGACGCGCTCTGGCTGGACCTGGTGCACGCCGGGTACCGGCCCGGGCTCGGGGTCATCTGGTTCTACAAGGCCGACCTCGACCCCGCCGTCACCAGGACGCTGCCGCACGGCTGGCGGGACATCGACTACGTGGTGGCCTCTCCGACGGTACGGCGCGACGCGGTCGACCTGCCCAACGTCAAGGCGGCGATCGAGCACTCCACACCGGTCGCCACCTTCGGCACCGGCGACGACCGCATCGAGATCCGGCAGGTCCGGTCCGAGACCGTGGGAGCCCAGCGATGAGCCAAGAGTCCACTGTCCCAGGGGAGTTGGGCGAGACCGCGGTACACGCGGCGGAAATGGCCGAGCCCGGCGCCGTCACTATCGTCGTACCGACCTTCAACGAGTCCGGAAACGTACGGGAGTTGCTGCGCCGGATCACCGAGTCCGTGCCCACCCGGCTGCCCTGCGAGGTCGTCTTCGTCGACGACTCCACCGACGACACCCCCGAGGTGATCTCCGAGGCCGCGCGGGACTGCCCGTTCCCGGTGACCGTGCTGCACCGGGAGGAGCCGGCCGGCGGGCTCGGGGGCGCGGTCGTCGAGGGGATGAGGAGGGCGTCGTCGGACTGGATCGTCGTCATGGACGGTGATCTCCAGCATCCGCCGTCCCTGGTACCGGAGTTGGTGGGTACGGGCGAGCGGGCGCACGCCGGGCTCGTCGTCGCCTCCCGGTACATCAAGGGCGGCAGCCGCGAGGGACTGGCCGGCGGCTATCGCATCGCCGTTTCCCGCGGGGCGACCTGGCTGACCAAGGGCCTCTTCCCGCGCGGACTGCGGGGCATCAGCGATCCGATGAGCGGCTTCTTCGCGATCCGCCGCAGCGTGGTGACGGCGGAGGCGCTCAAGCCGCTCGGCTACAAGATCCTGCTCGAACTCGCCGTCCGCAGCCGCCCGCACACGGTCACCGAGGTGCCGTTCGTCTTCCAGGACCGCTTCGCCGGCGAGTCCAAGTCGACCGCGCGGGAAGGCTTTCGCTTCCTGCGCCATCTGCTCGGCCTGCGCACCGCCTCACCGGTCGCGCGCATGCTGGTCTTCGGCCTGATCGGCGCCACCGGCTTCCTCCCGAACCTGGTCGCCCTGTGGGCGCTCACCAGGACGGGCATGCACTACGTCCCCGCCGAGATCCTCGCCAACCAGCTCGGCGTGGCCTGGAACTTCCTGCTCATCGAGCACCTCCTGTTCCGCGATCGCCGGATGCACCGCAACTGGTGGGACCGGGCGGGCCGGTTCGCGCTGCTCGCCAACGTCGACCTGGTGCTGCGCATCCCGCTGATCGCCCTGTTCGTGCACCGCTTCGGGATGAGCGCCGTGTCGGCGACCGCGCTCGCGCTGGCCACCACGTTCGTCCTGCGCTTCGTCGGCACCGAAGCACTGGTCTATCTCCCGCGTCGCAAAGGGAGTCGTACGCAGGCAAGGAGAGGCGCGTGAACAAGTACCGCAGAAGAACCGCGTTCCTGGGGGTGGGAACGCTGACCGCCGGACTGCTGCTGGCCTCGCCGCAGTCCGCCGAGGCCGCGAACCTCGTCCTCAACCCGGGCTTCGAGACGGCGGGCAGCGACGGGATGCCGTACTGCTGGGAGAAGTCCGGCTGGGGCGACAACGACTTCGACTTCGCTACGACTTCGGACGCGCACTCCGGCTCCAAGGCCATGAAGGTCACCGTGACGCGACGGGTCGACGGGGACCGGAAGGCGCTGATCACCGAGTCCACGACCTGCGCGCCGGTGGTGACGGCGGGCAAGCAGTACGACCTCGGGCTCTGGTACAGGACGACCACGCCGGACGCGAACATCACCCTCTTCCGGCATGACACCACGGCCGGCTGGCAGTACTGGACCGACCTCAAGACCCTCGAGATGCAGGGAAGTTGGACCCAGGCCACGGTCCGTACGCCGGAGGTCCCGGCCGGTACCGACCGGATCACCTGGGGCGTCTCGGTCTACGGCACCGGGTCCGCGACCACCGACGACTACACGATGGACCAGGTCCCCGACACGCTCCCGCCCGCGACCTGTACGGCGACGGCGGAGCAGTGCGCGAACGGGCGTTGGGACGTCCTCCCGACGCAGAATCCCGTCCGCTCGATGCACTCCGTCGTGCTCAACAACGGCAAGGTGCTGCTGATCGCGGGTTCCGGCAACAGCGAGGAGCAGTTCGACGCGGGGACGTTCACGAGCGCGGTGTACGACCCGGTCGCGGGGACGTACAAGGTGATCCCGACGCCGAAGGACATGTTCTGCTCGGGGCACATCCAGCTGCAGGACGGCCGGGTGCTGGTGCTGAGCGGCAACAAGGCGTTCCCGGCGGCGGACGGTTCGCACGGGTACGAGGGCTACAAGGACTCGTACATCTTCGACCCGGTCACGGAGACGTACAGCAGGACCAACGACCTCAACGACGGCCACTGGTACCCGTCGGCGACCGAACTCGGCAACGGTGACGTCATCTCCTTCGGCGGGCTGCGCGAGGACTCGACGGGGTCGGTGACGGCCGAGTACTGGTCGGACGCGCAGCAGAAGTGGCTGCCGTTGTCGCAGGTCAACCAGACCTGGTCGTACTGGGGTCTGTACCCGTCGATGGTCCTGATGCAGGACGGCCGGCTCTTCTACACGGGCAGCCATGTCTTCGGGAACAACATCCCGGGGACGGGCAGCGCGATCTACGACTACGGCGCCAACACGATCACTTCGGTCTCGGGGCTGCAGAACAAGGACCAACGCGACCAGTCCGCAAGCGTGTTGCTGCCCCCGGCGCAGGACCAGAAGGTCCTCACCATCGGCGGCGGCAACATCGACTCCAACCCGGACGCCAACCGGCTGACCGACATCATCGACCTCAAGGCGGCCAACCCGACCTACACGGTCGGCCCCCAAATCCCGCAGGGGACGGTCGACCTGGGGAACGGTCCGGTGGCCGAGACGGGCGTGCAGGGCAAGATGTACGTGTCCGCCGTACTGCTGCCGGACGGCACGGTGCTGGAGACGGGCGGCGCGCTGCACAACCGGGCCAACCCGGTGTACGAGGCGTCGATCTTCGACCCGGCGACGACGACGTTCGATCCGGTGGCCGCAGATCCCGAGGCCCGCGGCTACCACTCCTCGTCGTTCCTGCTGCCGGACGGCCGGGTGATGTCGACCGGCGACAACCCGGGCAACGGCACCTGGAACCACAACGTGTCGATCTACACCCCGCCGTATCTCCTCAAGGGCACGCGGCCGACGATCACTTCGGTGATCGACAACGAGTGGGAGTACGGCGACACCCAGACGATCACCGTCGACCGGCCCATCGCCAAGGCGGAGTTGATCCGCCCGGCCGCGGTCACGCACTCCTCGGACCCGAACCAGCGGTTCGTGGACCTGCCACTCTCGGTGAACGGCAACACGGTCGACCTGAACGTGACGAGCAACCCCAATCTGGCGCCGCCCGGCTGGTACATGCTCTTCGCGGTCGACGCCAACGGTGTTCCGTCCGTCGCCAAGTGGGTCCACCTGCGAGGCCCTTCGGCCCTGACGACGGACACGGCCTCGGCCCACGTCCACTCCTTCGCCGACTCCCTGACCGGCAAGGTCACCGAGCCCGGCAGGAAGCGGACCTCGCAGAAGGTCTCCGTGACCATCTCCGGCTGTGACCGCCACTACGGCACGATCAACGTCTGCGTACCCACGGTCTTCCCGGCCGAGGTCAAGAGGACGACAGCGGCCCGCTGTTCGTGGCTTCAGCAGAATTCCTACGGCCGCCTGAAGGTCAACGGCAAGGACGACCCGCTGCGGCTCGACCCGAACGGGGACGGGGTGGCTTGCGGGAAGGGTGACATGAAGACCGTGAAGAAGAAGGGGTAGTTGCCGCCCGAGCACGGGCTCACTCAGTGAGCCCGTGCTCCAGCACATCCAGCGTGCGGTCCACCAGGTCCTTGAAATCGTCCCGGTGGCCGTTCTCCGCCCAGTACAGGGACGTCTCCATCAGGCCGCCGACGAGGGACATGGCGTAGACGCGGACCTCCAGGCTCTCCGGGTCCCGGCCGGTGCGCTCGGAGATGGCCCGGCAGAGCATGTCGCCGGTGACCGACATGCTCTCCATCATGCGGGAGCGCACCGCCGGGACCTGGACCATGAGGTGGGTGCGGAGGCGGGAGGTCTCCTCGTCCACTTCCATGCCGTACTTGACGGCCTTCTGTATCACGTAGCGGAGGGTGACCATCCACGGTTCGTCGGCCGGGCGGGCCCGCAGCTCGTCCATGATGATCGGGTCGAACTCGTCCGTGATGACGATGTCTTCCTTGGTCGGGAAGTAGCGGAAGACGGTCGACGGTGACACCTCGGCGCGCTCGGCGATCTGCTCGATCGTGGTCGCGTCGTAGCCCTGCTCCTTGACGAGCGCGTACGTCGCGGTGCGGATCGCTTCGCGGGTCTTGATCTTCTTGCGCTCGCGGAGGCCCAGTTGAGGGCGGTCGGCGGGGCTGAAGGGGGAGGGTGCGGCCGTCATGGTGTTCATTGTCCGGCATCTGCCGGGGCGACGGCCACGGCCGTGGCGGGGTCTTCCTCCTCCTTCGCCGCGGGTGCGGCCGGAGTGTTCGGCAGGAACGCCGCCGCCAGCAGGGCGGTGACGAGGGCCGCGGCGCCGCACACCAGCAGGACCAGGCCCATGCCGTGGACGTAGGCGCTGTTCGCGGAGGCGATGAGGTCTGCCGAGCCCGTCTTCCGGCCGACGATGTGGGCCGCGACCACGGATTCCCCGGCCGTGTCTGCCGCCTTCGCGGGCAGGCCGGTGACGTCGAGGCGGTCCCGGAAGGTGCTCGCGAGCAGGCTGCCGAGCAGCGCGATGCCGATCGCGGCGCCCACCTGGCGCATGGTCATCAGGAGCCCGGAACCGCTGCCGGCCCGGTCGCGGGGCAGCGCGCCGAGGGCGCCGTCCATCGCGGGGACGATCGAGAAGCCGAAGCCGAAGCCGGTGATGGACAGCCACAGCGCGGTGAAGCCGTAGCCGGAGTCGACCGTCGTACGGCTGCCGAGGACCGCCGCGAAGGCGAGGACCACCAGGCCCGCGGTGATCACGGCACGGGAACCGAACTTGGCGACGACCGGTTGTGCGGCGCGGGCCGCGACGATCAGGCCGCCCATCATGGGCAGCAGGCGGACGCCGGTGCCCAGCGCGTCGTTGCCGAGGACCGCCTGGAGGTACTGCGGGAGCACGAAGAGCAGGCCGGACAGGACGAACATCACCAGGGTCGCGGCCATGGTGTTGAAGAGGAAGCCGCGGTGGGCGAGCAGTTCCATGTCGAGCATGGGCCGTTCCATGCGCCGCTCGCGCAGCACCAGGGCGGCGATCAGGATGGCGGCGCCGAGGAGCATGCCCACGATCAGCGGGTCGCTCCAACCGCGGCTGGGCGCCTCGATGATCGCGTAGATGAGGGCGCCGAGGCCGGCCGCGGTGAACGCGGTGGAGAGGATGTCGACCTTGGGGGAGGCGGGATCGCTGGTCTCGGGGAGCAGGAAGACGCAGGCGGCGATGCCGATCGCGGCCATCGGGATGTTGACCAGGAAGACCGAGCCCCACCAGAAGTGGTTGAGCAGCCAGCCGCCGATGATCGGGCCGAGCGGCAGTCCGAGCGAGGAGGCCGCGGAGATGATGCCGACGGCCTTGGTGCGCTCGTCGGGGCCGAAGAGCGAGGGCAGCACGGACAGGGCGAGGGGGGTGACCAGGGCCGCGCCGACGCCCATCACCGTGCGGGCGGCGATGACCCAGTTGACGTCGCCCGCGAGGGAGCCGGCCACCGAGCCGGCGAGGAAGATGCCGAGCCCGACGATCAGCATCCGGCGCCGTCCGAAGCGGTCGCCGAGGAGTCCGGCGGGGAGCATCAGGGCCGCGAAGACGATGACGTAGGAGTCCGCCATCCACTGCTGCTGGCCGGTGGTGGCGCCGAGGTCGCCGGCCATCGTGGGCAGGGCGACGTTGAGGATCGTCGTGTCGAAGCCGAGCGTGAGCATGCTCGCGACCAGGGCCCCGAGGGCCCACCAGCGACGCGGGTCGCGTCGCACTTCGTTGTTCTGCGAGACAGTGACAGTAGCCATGAAATGAGAGTAGCTGTCAAAAGGTGGTTGATGTCAATGGGGGCCAACTGTCAGCGCATGAAAAATGGCCACGGCTCGAAAGCCGTGGCCATGAAGAGCGGGTGTCCCGGGTGCTACCCGTGCTGGTACGCCACCAGGGAGATCCCCACGTAGTGCACGAGGAAGGCCGCCACCGTCAGGGAGTGGAAGACCTCGTGGAAGCCGAACCAGCGCGGTGACGGGTTCGGGCGCTTGATGCCGTAGATGACACCGCCCGCGCTGTAGAGCAGCCCGCCGACGACGACCAGGACCAGGACGGCGATGCCGCCGGTGCGCATGAAGTCGGGCAGGAAGAAGACGGCCGCCCAGCCCATCGCGATGTAGCAGGGGGTGTACAGCCAGCGCGGGGCGCCGACCCAGAAGACCCGGAAGGCGATGCCGGCCAGCGCCGCGCCCCAGATGCCCCACAGCAGCCACTGGCCCTTGGCGCCCGGGAGCAGCAGCATCGTCAGGGGTGTGTAGGTGCCGGCGATGATCAGGAAGATGTTGGCGTGATCGAGTCTGCGCAGGATGCCGTCCATGCGCGGGCTCCAGTTGCCCCGGTGGTACAGCGCGCTGACCCCGAAGAGCAGGCAGGCCGTCAGGGCGAAGATCCCGCAGGCGATACGGCCCCGGGTCGAGTCGGCGAGAGCGGTGAGCACCAGGCCGGCGACAAGAACGGCCGGGAACATGCCGAGGTGCAGCCAGCCGCGCAGCTTCGGCTTCACATGTTCGGGGAGGGAGAGCGCGGAGGGAGCTTGGCCGGCGATCGGCCTGTCCGTGGGCGCGTCGGGGACGGACGCTGTCATGCCCTCAATCGTACCTACGGAACCGTAAGTTACGTGTCAATGCGGCGAGATGAGGGACTGGAAGTGGCCACTCTCTCATGGCCGGCCGACGTGCGGGTACCCGGGGTGAAGCGACGGTGACGCACGGAAAACATCTCGATACGTGGCGATCCTCACGTCGCTCGTCTGTGAGGCCCTCTGGACAGATGGGCGGACGAGTCGGATGATCAAATGAGTGCGGTCGGCACCGGATGAGCGCCAAGATCGACCATCGTGAAGCATCCGGGTCGCGGCCCCCACGGGGCAACAAGGACAAAATCCCTCACCATAGGAGCAATCGTGGCGCGCGACATCGCGGCTCCCCCCGTCATCCCCACCCAGCACAAAGAACTGGTCTCGTGGGTGAACGAGATCGCAGAACTGACCCAGCCGGACAGCGTGGTCTGGTGTGACGGATCCGAAGCGGAGTACGAGCGGCTCAGCGAGGAGCTCGTCCGAAAGGGCACCTTCAAGAAGCTCGACCCGATCAAGCGCCCCAACTCCTACTACGCCGCCTCCGACCCGACCGATGTCGCCCGGGTCGAGGACAGGACGTTCATCTGCTCCGAGAAGGAAGCGGACGCGGGACCGACCAACCACTGGAAGGCGCCCGCCGAGATGCGGGAGATCTTCGCGGGAGAAAAGGGCATCTTCCGCGGCTCCATGAAGGGCCGGACGATGTACGTCGTCCCGTTCTGCATGGGCCCCCTCGGCTCGGACCTCTCCGCGATCGGCGTCGAGATCACCGACTCCGCCTACGTCGCCGTCTCCATGCGCACCATGACCCGCATGGGACAGCCCGTCCTCGACGAACTCGGAACCGACGGCTTCTTCGTGCGTGCTGTGCACACGCTCGGAGCGCCGCTGGCCGAGGGTGAGGCGGACGTGCCGTGGCCGTGCAACTCCACCAAGTACATCTCGCACTTCCCCGAGAGCCGCGAGATCTGGTCCTACGGCTCCGGCTACGGCGGCAACGCGCTGCTCGGCAAGAAGTGCTACGCCCTGCGCATCGCCTCCGTGATGGCGCGGGACGAGGGCTGGCTCGCCGAGCACATGCTGATCCTCAAACTCACCCCGCCGCAGGGCGAGTCGAAGTACGTGGCCGCCGCCTTCCCGAGCGCCTGCGGCAAGACCAACCTCGCGATGCTGGAGCCCACCGTCTCCGGCTGGACCGTCGAGACCATCGGTGACGACATCGCCTGGATGCGGTTCGGCGAGGACGGCCGGCTCTACGCGATCAACCCCGAGGCCGGTTTCTTCGGCGTCGCGCCCGGCACCGGTGAGCACACCAACGCCAACGCGATGAAGACGCTGTGGGGCAACTCCGTCTTCACCAACGTGGCGCTGACCGACGACAACGACATCTGGTGGGAGGGCATGACGGAGGAGACTCCGGCCCACCTCACGGACTGGAAGGGCAACGACTGGACGCCCGACTCGGACGTTCCCGCCGCGCACCCCAACGCCCGCTTCACCGTGCCCGCTTCGCAGTGCCCGATCATCGCGCCCGAGTGGGAGGACCCCAAGGGTGTGCCGATCTCGGCGATTCTCTTCGGCGGCCGGCGCGCCACCGCCGTACCGCTGGTGACGGAGTCCTTCGACTGGAACCACGGCGTCTTCCTCGGCGCCAACGTGGCCTCCGAGAAGACCGCCGCCGCCGAGGGCAAGGTCGGCGAACTGCGCCGCGACCCCTTCGCCATGCTGCCGTTCTGCGGCTACAACATGGGTGACTACATGGGCCACTGGATCGATGTGGCCAAGGGCAGGGACCAGGCGAAGCTCCCGAAGATCTACTACGTGAACTGGTTCCGCAAGAACGACGCGGGCAAGTTCGTGTGGCCGGGCTTCGGCGAGAACAGCCGTGTCCTGAAGTGGATCGTCGACCGCCTCGACGGGCGCGCCGAGGGTGTCGAGACCCCGATCGGCGTGCTGCCGGCCAAGGGTGCCCTCGACACCAAGGGTCTCGACCTCTCCGAGGCCGACCTGGACTTCCTGCTCACCGTCGACAAGGACGTGTGGCGCGAGGAGGCGGCCCTGGTCCCCGACCACCTCAACACCTTCGGCGACCACACCCCGAAGGAACTGTGGGACGAGTACCGCGCGCTGGTGCAGCGCCTGGGCTAGTCCCTCGTAGGACTCCGCGGCCGGTCCGTGGGGGTCCCCCACGTCCTCAAGGCAGTTGGGGAGTGCCCTGACCAGCAGATCGTCACGGCCGGCCGCGGTGACTGCACAACGGGTGAGGGCCCGCACAACGGCGTGCGGGCCCTTACCCGTTGGCCTCTATTTCTTCCATCACCTCTGCCCAGAACGGCATTTCGGGGGACACTCGGGACAACCTGCAACGAACCCCGAAGTGAGGTGAGCGGGGTGCGCACTCCGGTCAGCGATCCGCTGAGCGTGGGGCCGTACCGGATCGCCGGGCGGCTCGGCTCCGGCGGTATGGGATGGGTGTATCTCGGCCGTTCCCCGGCCGGCCGCGAGGTGGCGGTGAAGGTCGTACGGCCCGAACTGGCCGCCGAGCGGGAGTTCCGTGAGCGCTTCGCCCGCGAGGTCGCCGCCGCCCGCCTCGTCGGCGGCGCCTACACGGCCGCCGTGGTGGATGCGGACACCGAGGCCGAACTCCCCTGGCTGGCAACGATGTACGTGCCCGGGCCCTCCCTCGCCGAGGCCGTCCGCGCCGACGGGCCGCTGCCCGAGGCCCAGGTCCGCAGGCTCGGCGCGTTCCTCGTCGAGGCCCTCCAGGCGATCCACGCGGCCAACCTGGTCCACCGCGACCTCAAACCGGCCAATGTGCTGCTGGCCTCGGACGGCCCCCGCGTCATCGACTTCGGCATCTCCCGCGTCGAGGGCGCCCCGAGCCTCACCCAGGCCGGAATCGTCGTGGGCACCCCGCCGTTCATGTCACCGGAGCAGATGACGGCGGCTCCGCTCGGCCCGCCCACCGACGTGTTCTCCCTCGGCGGTGTCCTTGTGTACGCGCTGACCGGCCGCCCGCCGTTCGGCGCGGGGGAGGCGGTGAGCCTGCGGGTGGTGCACCGCGAACCCGACCTGGACGGCGTACCGGCGGGGCTACGGCCGCTGCTGGCCCGGTGTCTGGCCAAGCGGCCCGCGGACCGGCCCCGACTGGACGTCCTCCTCGGCGAGCTGCTGTCACCGCCGCGTGCGGCGGTCTGGCCGCCGCCCGCCGTGGCCCGCACGATCGAGGTCCGCCGCAGCGAGCTGGCGGCCCGGCGCGGGGGCGGCACCAGCCTGCCGGTGCCGTCGTGTCTGCTGCTGCACGCGCAGGCCCTGCTGGACGCGGGCCTCACCGACGACATGGTCACGCGGGCGGTGGTCCGTGGCGACGCCTGAGGCCTCGATCCCGCCCGGCCGGGACTACGACATCGCCTCGTCCTGGCGGCAGTTGACGCACACTTGGGGCGCCCGCCGGAATTACCACGTCGAGAGCGAGGTCGATTCCCTCTCCCTGCAATTCGATCTAGAGGGATCGGGGCGCACGCTCACCGTGCGTTTCATGACCACGAAAAGACTTCTCGTCGCTTTTGTCACCGACGGTCATTCTCTGCGCAAGGATCAATTGGCGATCGCCGCCGCCGCGTCCAACGCGTGGAACACCGAACAGCTGAATCCCATGCTGTCGGTGTGGGACGTACGCGGACCCAGACCCTGCCTCGCCGGAGTCTGCGACCTCCCGCTGACCTGCCGGATCTCACAGGCCGACTTCGATGTCCTGGCCAGTGATTGGGTGGAACGGGCGCGACAGATGTTCACCCGCTGCCATCAGGTTTTCCAGCTGTAGAAATGAATTGAGCATTCTCAGTCAACCCCTTTCGGCCACGGCCCTGTTGCCTCCACTATGGGCGCCAACGGGGGGTCGTCATGAGACGTACGTTGTTCACCGCCTTACTGTTCGGCATGGTGATCGCGGTGATTCCGGCGGGGCCGGCGGCTGCCGCCGGCGCGGACTGCGGCAAGAACTTTCCGACGCGACTGGGCTGTTGGCAGGACGCGCTCGACGACGGGGCCGAGGTCACGGTCACGCTGAACAGGCCCCTGGCCGTCGACGCCGGGCAGAAGGTCGACCGGACCACCGTCCGACGGGACCTCAAGAACCTTCGGGTACAGGTACCGGCCGACGTCCACACAGGCCAGGGCGGCACCGCGCTGATCGTCCTGGCCGGCCACGCACTCGTCGACCGGGACGCCCGGATCGACCGGCTGGACGACACGACACTGGGTGAACTCCCCGCCTGTGAGAGTGACTTGTGCAAGGCGCTCAAGAAGTCCTCCCTGACCGGAGGACAACTGATCGACAAGAAAGTGGGCGTCGCCGAACTCGGCGGCCACAAGTCCACGGACCGCACACAGGTCCTGCTCCTCGCCCTGACCGCCGTACTCCTCCTCCTGCTCCTCGGCCTCTTCCACGCCGTCCGCCGCTCCCGCGCCCCGGCCCCGGCCACGGCCGCGCCCGCGGCGGACGCAGACCCGGAACCCGCGGAGACCACCACCAGACTCCGCCCCGTCCCGCCCGCCCCCGCACCGCCCCCGTCCCCCGGCCGCCGGGTCGGAACCCGCCCCGGCCCGTCCCGAACGGCCGTCGTCCGTACGGCACTTCACCCGCAGGGCTACGTCGAACTCGACCACGTCCTCTACCGGGCGGTGTGGGCCGAACCGGACCGCACCCCGCCCGAGCCCGGCGCGCACGTCGAGGTCACCGACGCCCGCGAACCCGACTCCGACGTCCTGTACGCCTTCCCGCCCGCCGCCCGGCACCACGCGCGCGGCAGCTCGTGATCCCCGTACTACCGCCCGGCCGACCAGGAGAAGCCATGCACAGCGAATACCCGCCCACGCTGCCGGCGGAGTACGCCGACATCGAGTTCGAGAACAACGCGCAACGGCTGCCGCTGGTGCTGTGCCTCGACACGTCGAGTTCCATGGCGGGAGCGCCGATCCAGACCCTCAACGACGCGCTCGCCGACTGGACCCGCGAACTCCACGACGACGTCTCCCTCAGCTACAGCGTCGAGGTCGCCGTAATCACCTTCGGCGGCCGGGGCGTCGGCGCCTGGCGCGGACCCCAACTCCTGGACCCGCGCACCCCGATGAGCCCCTTCGTGCCCGCCCACGCCTTCCAGGCCCCCCGCTTCACCGCGTCCGGCGTGACGCTGATGACGGAGGCGCTGGAGCTGGCCATGCAGGTCGTCGCGGCCCGCAAGGCGGAGCTGCGCGCCTCCGGACTCCAGTACTACCGCCCGCAGATCTGCCTGGTCACCGACGGCCTCCCCACCGACGGCACCGGCCACATGACCGACTCCTGGCACCGGCTGCTGCCCGTCCTCGCCGAGGAGCAACAGGCGCGCCGCTTCCGGCTCTACGCGATCGGTGTCGGCGGCATCACCGACCGCGGCGAGCAGGTGCTCCAGGCGTTCGCGCCGAAGTTCAACGCCCGCATCCAGGGCTTCCCGTT
The DNA here is from genome assembly GCF_040655035.1 of Streptomyces sp. NPDC050549. Lineage (NCBI taxonomy): Bacteria > Bacillati > Actinomycetota > Actinomycetes > Kitasatosporales > Streptomycetaceae > Streptomyces > Streptomyces sp. NPDC050549. Next base: position 252,290 of record NZ_JBFAJD010000009.1, on the reverse strand, counting down.
CCGCGAGCTGCTCCAGATGATGTCGGCGAGCGCCAACGCCGAGCAGAAGGGCGCCGGCGACGAGGTCTTCGAGAAGATCTTCAGCCAGTTCAAGACCCAGCGCCCGGCCTGGGAGAGCTGAGCGGTGGCCGCGTCGCCCTGGCGCATCCACGGCCTCAGCGTCGAGGGCTACCGCCACCGCCGCACCGGCACCCCCTGCCAGGACGCCTGCACCTATGTGGCGTCCGCGCAGGCGACCGTGCTGGCCGTCGCGGACGGCGCGGGCAGCCGCCCGCACTCCGACCAAGGGGCCCTGCACGCCGTCGAGCTGGCCGCCGAGCACTTCCGGCGCCGGGCCGCCGCCGCATCCGGCTGCCCGCCGGGCACCGAGGTCCACGACCTGCTCGCCGACGCCTTCCACGACGTGGCGAAGATCTTCCTGGACACCTATGGCGCCGCCGCCCCCGACTACGCCACGACACTCACCGTCGTCGTCCTCACCCCCGGCTGGCTCGGCCACCTCAGCGTCGGTGACGGCTTCGTCGTCGTACGCGCCGGAACCGAGGACGGGCAACGGCAGTTCCACCTCCTCCCACAGCCGCCCGCCGTCAGCGAGTACAGCAACGAGACCGTCTTCCTCACCTCGCCCGACGCACCCCGCCGACTGCACACCGACTGCGTGGCGGACCTGCGCGTCGACGGGGTGCTGCTGTCCACCGACGGCCTGGCGCAGGCAGCGCTCTCCACCCCCGGCGGCGGGCCGCCGGAGCCCAACACGTCTTTCGTGGACGCCGTGCTGCGCTCCCTGGACACCCCGGGGCCGGTGACCGACAGCGCGCACGAGAACATCGCCGCGCTCCTCCGCTCCGACCGGCTGACCAGTCTCAACGGCGACGACAAGACCCTGCTGCGGGCCGTGCGCGCGGTGACCCCGTGACCGGCCGCACCGTCCACCTGGACGGCAAGCCCGTCACCCTCGCCGAACTCCCCCTCAAGGGCGGCGGCCAGGCGGCAGTCTTCCCCGTCGAGGGCGACGACACCATCGTCGTCAAGCTCTACCGGGACCGCCCGGGCCCGGACCTGGAGCGCCGCCTGGCCCGCATGCTGACCATGTCACCCCTCGCGGCCCGCCCCACCGACGCCAACCAGCCCCCCGAACTCGCCTGGCCCACCGCCATCGTCCGAAGTCCCGACGACACCTTCCTCGGCTACGCCATGCGCCGCTTCGGCGAACCCCAACACGTCCAGCTGGTCGGCCTGTTCACCCGCGCCCAACGCCTGCGGCTCTTCCCGGACCGTGCGGACTGGCGCTTCCTGCTGGGCGTCTCGTGGAACCTCGCCTTCATGACGGCCCGCATGCACTACGACGGCCTCGTCATCGGCGACTTCTCGTCGAGCAACGTCGTCGTCGACGCCAACGGCTTCGTCACCTTCCTCGACTGCGACTCCATCGCCTTCACCGACCCGGTCAGCGGCGAGCACTTCCCGTGCCTGATGCACACCACCGACTACTCCTCACCCGAACGCCAGTCGGGCGCGGCGGCCACCCCGGAGAGCGACAACTTCGCGCTGGCGGTGCTGATTTACCAGCTCCTCACGGCCGGCAACCACCCCTTCGGCGGCGTCCCGCACGACAGCACCTCCGAGTCGACGGTCAAGGACAACATCGCCGCCAGCGTCTCCTACGTCGTCCGCCCCGAGGCGGTCGTCATCCCGCGCGGCACCGTCGACCCCTCGGTCCTGCCGCCCGGCCTCCTCGCCCTGGCCCACACGGCCTTCGGCCCGGGCGTCCACGCTCCCGCCGCCCGCCCCACCCCCGAGGTCTGGCTGCGCGCCCTCGACCAGGAACGCTCCCGCGTCCGGGCCTGCCCGGCCCGCCCCCTGCACACCTACGGCTCCCACCTCCCGACCTGCCCGTGGTGCACCCGCGCCGCGGTGACAGGACACGACGTGTTCAATCCGCCGGTACGACAGCCGGTGACCGTGCCACCCCCGGCCGCACCGACTTCCGGCTCCGGCCCGCTGAAGGTGGTGGGCGGTGTGCTGCTCGTGCTCGTCCTGCTCGTCGTGATCCTTCAACTGCTCTGAGAACGCCCCCGGTCCTCCAGATACCGCGTGTGCGCCTCCTGCCGCCGCGCCTCCGCCTCACGCAGGTTCGCCGCCAGCCCCCGCGCCTCCTCCTGAAGCACCGTCAACTGCCGTTCCAGATGGCGTTCCGGCGGTTCGGTACCCGGTGCCAGCCGCGTCCACCACCGCGTCCGCACGAACGTGTCGACCGCCTCCGGTACGTCCTGCCGGATCGCCCGCGACAGGATGTGCACGCCCTCCGGATCCTGCGCCAGATCGTGGGTGACCTGCGGATCGAGCAGCCCGGCGAGGAGTTGGTTCAGCTCGGTGAGCCGGCCGGCCGCGGCGGGCGGCAGCTCGATCGCGGTGAGATAGCTGCCCAGCTTCTCGAAGTCGTCGCGCAGCCGCGCCAGTTGGGCCGACGGATCCGGGAAGTCGGGCAGCGGCGGCCGTTCCGGCGGCGCGATCAGCGCACCCGCGCCGTACAGCCCCACGACCACGACCGGCCAGTACGGCCCCGCCACCCCCGTGAACGTCAGCACCAGGCCTACGAGCCCGCAGGCGCTGCCGGTGACGTTCTTGTGGGACTCCAAGTAGCCGATGAACCTACTGGTAGCCACGGATCTCCTCGAAGGCGCCGTCCAGCGAGCCCTTCCGGGCGTCGAAGAGACGGCCGCCGGTCAGGTCGGCGATGTGCTGGAGCTCCGCCTGGTCCGAATCGCCGAAGAGGATGGGGAAGACGGGGATCTCCCGCTGCGCGCCGGTCAGTTGACGGTAGAACCCGTCGAACTCCTTGGCCTTCGCCCCGGTGGTGTTCTCGCCGTCCGTCATCAGCACGATCGACGTGAACGTGTCGCCGCCGGTGCCGAGATGCTCGTACGCCTTCTCCAGCGAGGTGTAGATCGCGGTGCTCCCGTCGGCGCCGAGCGCCTTGGTGTCCTTGCGGATCGCGTTCAGACCGGCCTGCGGATCACCCGGACTCACCACATGAGTCCTCACGCTCTTCACGGCCGACCCGAACGGCATCAGCGTGACCTCCTCGCGCTGCCGGAAGTCGCCGGTCAGATCGGTGAGGGCCTTCTTCAGCCGGGACAGCCGCTCGCCCGCCATCGACCCCGAGGTGTCCAGGACGTACACGGTCCGCGAGGGCCGGCGCAGCTTGTTCTCGTACGAGTCGAGGAGCCCGTCGGCGACGGACCGGCTGCCGGGGAACGGGAGTTCACGCCGCCGGCCGGTGTCCAGGCCGGACGCGGGAGGTACGGAGGTGACGACCGGGCGGCGGTGCGTGCGGGTGGTGATCAGCTTCTGCAGGGCGTCCGTGCGCAGGTCGGTCGTCACCCGGCGGACGTTCTCGCGGGTCGTGGCGTTCGTCGAGGCGAGCGAGGTCAGCGGGTAGTCGGCGGTGACGACCCCGTCGCTCGGGCGGATCACGGTCAGGCCCGGGATGCTCTTGAGGACGGACTCGTAGTTGAGCAACGCGTCGACGTTCCCCCGGCGTCGGTAGGCCTGCGCGAGCCAGCCCGACGAACCCGACGTCAGCTTCTGCCCCTTGAAGAACTCCTTCAGCCGGGGAGTCGCCCTGGCGACGTCCGTGTCCGTGAGCGCCGCCTGGGCGCCGGAGAGCGCGGAGGCCACCGAGACGAGTGTGGAGAAGCCGGAGTTGGAGCGCGCCGGGTCCGTCATGCCGTAGGTCAACCTGCCGTCCTGGACGGCCTGTTCGATCTGCGACCAGGTGACGGCGTCCGGCTGCCAGCCCAGTGCCGTGACGGTGGCCGTCTTCACCCCGATCGCGACCGGGCTCGACATGACCGACGTCTCCGAGACGACCTTCTTCGCCGCGTCGGGCCGTAGCCGCAGATAGTCGTTCGACGACAGCCACAGCGCGTCGTACTGCCCGTCGACCTTGCCCCTGGCCAGCAGGTCCACCGCGTCCAGGGTGCCCATGTAGGTGGGACGGATCGTGATGCCGGTGTCCTTGCGGACCCGGTCGAACACCGGTGTCATGTCGCTGAGTTCGCTGGAGGCGAGGACACGGAGGGTGCCGGGTTCGGGGGCGTTGTCGTCGGTCGCCGGCTGCTTGGACTGTGAAGTGCACGCGGTCAGTAGGGCGACCGTACCGAGTGCGAGGGCGAGAAGGCGTCTCATCCGAGACCCCCTTCCAGCGCGCTCTGCGACCGGCTGCGCTCCAAGTACGAGCCGGCGTCCCGGAGTTCGGACGTCAGGGACTCCACCGTCGCCGCCATCACCTCGGTCGCCCGGACCTTGTAGGTGTCGATGGCGTCGAGCGTGCGGTAGATCTGCTGGAAGGCGGTGCGCAGTGTCTCCGCGCCCACCGCAGGGTCGGCCGCGATGCGCTGGATCTCGCCGCTCTGCGTGGCGAGCATCTCCGCGTTGCCCCGGATCAGGTCCTCGGTGGTGCCGCGCAGGGCGTTGACCTGGTCGACGACCTTGCGCTGATTTTCGAGCGCGGAGGCGAGCATGACCGAGATACGGAGCGCCGAGACGGTCGTGGTCGCCGCCCGGTCCACGCCCTTGATCAGCTCGTCGTTGTTGCGCCGTACGACGTCCATCGCCAAGTAGCCCTGTGCGCACACCGCGAGCTGGGTCAGCAGGTCCTGGTGCTTCTGCCGGACCGGGAAGAGCACGTCCGCGCGCAGCGTGTCGGCCTGGCCGGGGTCGGCGGACTCGACGCCGGCGATGTGCTGCTCGACGGCCGAATCGAGGGCCTGGGTGAGGACCACGTACTCCTGCAGCTTGCCCATGGTCTCCCAGAGACGGACCCGCTCGGTCTGCAACGCCGCGTTGTCGCGCCGGAGTTCGTCCTGCCCGCCGCGCAGCGAACCCACGATCCTGTTCAACGTGCCCTGCGCGGAGGCGTATTTGGCGACATGGTCGCGCAGCTTGTTGCCGCCGGGCAGCCGCGACAGGAACTTCCGCCCCTTGGAGGCGGGCAGGTCACGGGGATCCAAGTCCTCCACGACCCGCCGGAGTTCGACGAGCGAGCCCGCCACCTGCGACTGGGCGTCCCCGCCCTTCGACGGCAGACTGCGCACCGTCCGCTCCAGCATCCGGTTGGACTGCGCGGTCGCGCCGCGCATCTCCCCGGCGCCGAGCGCGGTGATCTCACCGACCTTGCCCGCGAACTCGGGCGACCGGGCGTCCAGTGCGGCGAGCCCTTCCACATAGGCACTGGCCTTGCGCTCCATGTCCGTACGCACACTGTCGTCGACCGGGACGAGCCCGCCGGCCTTCTCCTTCGGGACGGGCTTCACGGCCTCCGGCGGAGTGAGAGTGAAGACGTCGTCGCCGCTGAGAGTGTGCTCACTGCTGTTCTGGCTGGTGTTGAAACTGCTGCTCATGTCGTCCCCCCGGTCAACCGCGCGCCCGGCGCGCCATGTCGTGCAGCACCGCGGAGGTGGGCACGGGCGCTTGCCGGACACCGGTCAGCGTCTGGTTGAGATAGCTGGAGTGGGCGGCGGTGGCCGCGACGAACTCGGCGGTGTCACCCTGCGGCCGGAACCCGTGCCGTACGGCGAGCTTCCGCAACGTCGGGTCGCTGCCGAGGAGTTGACCGAGTTCACGGCCCTCCGCTGTGAGCGGAACGACGGTGTGGTCGCTGTTGGCCGTGGTGTCCGGGTAGAGGACGACGAGGTCGCCGACCGGTTGCTTTTCGAGGAGCAGCGAGGCCACCTGCGACTCGTACACCAGGACCAGCGGATTGCCGGCGCCACTGATGAAGTCCCTGAACGGCGCGTCCGAGCTGGACTGTTGGGCGCCCTGCACACTGATCAGTTTGCGCATCAGGGGCGCGGTGCGACCGACATCGGCGCCACTGGCCGCCACCCGCCCGCCGTTGGCGACGTAGGAGGCCGCGGCGAGGTACAGGGCTCCGGAGTTCGAGGTCTCCGGATCGGTGGTCGCGATGTAGAGGGTGCCGGTCAACTCCCCGTGCTCTTCAGCCCCCTTGAGCTGCTGCCAGGTCCGGTCGGCCTTGGCCGCGTCCAGATAGGCGGCCATCTTCAGCGTGCCGCGGTCCCGGCTCCTGTCCAGCGTGGCGAGCCCGTTGTCCGCGAGGACCTGGGCGGCGCTGCGATGGGCCACGACGACGAGCGGCGAGTAGAAGGGCCGTGGCAGGGGCTGCCGCACCTTGTACTTGGCGGCGAGCGCGTCGGCCGGCGCCTGGCTGGAGGGGAAGGCGAAGTCGTACCCCTTGAGGTCGAGCCCCTCCATGGCCCAGGACCCGGAGGTCTCCGTCTTCACGGTGAAGCCCTTGGCGGCGAGGGCCTTCACCACATCGGGATCGGCGAAGAAGTCCGCCTTCTCCGAACCGATCACTCCACGCACGGTCTTCGTTGCCGTGCCCTTGTCCCCGTTGTCCCGGCCCGCTACGACGGCTGCCACCACTCCGCCGATCAGCAACACCGCGAGGACGATTCCCGCGATACGTCTCACGAGGGGCAGCGTGCTCGCGGAACCCAACATTCCCCGAGGAAAGGGATGAACGGAAGGTGTCGGACGGGTCCCGGATCAACACGCCTGTTTTAGGGGCGCGGGGAACTGTGCGACCAGCCGCGACCGAGCGTCACTCGCAAGACGGCAGAACCCCTGCGGCGATCAGGCGACCGCTGTCACCGCATGCGCATCCATCCGCTCGGCAGACAGAATCGCCGCAGCCGTATCCGCCCGGGACGCCGCAACGACCAACGCCCGCCCGGCCAACGCATGCGCCCGCTGATGCAGGGCATCAAGACGGGACGTGGAAGACGTGTCCGCAGCCACACCCGCCCGGCTCGGCGAGGCCCCCCGCAACCGCGTCAACTGCCCGGCAAGCCGCTCGGCGGCGACATCCAACTCGGCGGAAGGCGCAAGCGCCCGCAATTCGTCGGTCACCGCGAGCAGCGCAGCGAGATGCCCCGCCAGCTGAATGTCCAGCTCCTCCTCGCGCGACCGGTGAGGAAAGTCGGACGGAGTGCGGGCCACCGTGCTGTGGACCGACTTCGTGCGGATCGGTTCGTACATGGCATGGTCTCCTGTGCTCAGACAGGAAACCATCCTAGCTTAGATTGCGTCTAAAGTTGTGTTGGCCGAAAAAAGTGGCCGGAAGAAACCAGGTCCACGAGGTTTACGGCTGGCTGTACCCGTCCAGGAAGTTCCCGATCCGGGTCACCGCGTCCCGCAGATCCCCGACCGTCGGCAGCGTCACGACCCGGAAGTGGTCGGGCTCGGACCAGTTGAAGCCGGTGCCGTGGACGACCATGATCTTCTCGCGGCGCAGCAGGTCGAGCACCATCTGCCGGTCGTCCTTGACCTTGAAGACCTGCGGATCGAGCCGCGGGAACAGATACAGCGCGCCCTTCGGCTTCACGCAGGTCACACCCGGGATCTGGGTCAACAGGTCGTACGCGACATCCCGCTGCTCCTTGAGCCGGCCGCCCGGAAGCACCAGGTCGTTGATGGTCTGGCGCCCGCTGAGCGCGGCGACGACCCCGTGCTGGCCGGGCATGTTGGCGCAGAGCCGCATGTTGGCCAGGATCGTCAGACCCTCGATGTACGACTCGGCGTGGGCGCGCGGCCCCGAGATCGACATCCACCCGACGCGGTAGCCGGCCACGCGGTACGCCTTCGACATCCCGTTGAACGTGAGCGTCAGCAGGTCCGGGGCGATCTTCGCGGTCGCGGTGTGCGTGGCGCCGTCGTAGAGGATCTTGTCGTAGATCTCGTCGGAGCAGACGAGGAGGTTGTGGCGCCGGGCGATGTCGGTCAGCCCGCGCAGCATCGCCTCGTCGTAGACGGCGCCCGTCGGGTTGTTCGGGTTGATGACGACGAGCGCCTTGGTGCGGTCGGTGATCTTCCGCTCCACGTCGGCGAGGTCGGGCATCCAGTCGGACTGCTCGTCGCAGCGGTAGTGGACGGCGGTGCCGCCGGAGAGCGAGACGGCGGCGGTCCACAGCGGGTAGTCCGGGGACGGTACGAGGACCTCGTCGCCGTCGTCGAGGAGGCCCTGCATCGCCATGACGATCAGCTCGGAGACGCCGTTGCCGACGAAGACGTGCTCGACGTCCGTCTCGATGCCGAGGGTCTGGTTGTGCATCACGACCGCGCGGCGGGCGGCCAGCAGGCCCTTCGCGTCGCCGTAGCCGTGGGCCGACGACACGTTCCGGAGGATGTCCTCCAGGATCTCGGGCGGGCACTCGAACCCGAAGGCCGCCGGGTTGCCCGTGTTGAGTTTCAGGATGCGGTGGCCGGCCGCTTCCAGACGCATCGCCTCTTCGAGAACCGGGCCCCGGATCTCGTAACAGACGTTGGAGAGCTTGGTCGACTGGATCACCTGCATGTCCGTGAGCTTACGGCCCGGTAACGCGGTGCGGGCCGTGTTTTCCACCACGTGAGACGCATCGGTTTGGGCTGTTATCGCCGGTAGCTGTCTCCGACGCAGGTCCAGTCCCTACACTCTGCCGCCATGTCCAGCCCGATCCACGACGAGAACGGCGCGTTCGGCGAGTCCGACGCTCCGCCGAACGTGTACCTCCCGCACGTCGACGCGGAGGTTCCGTCCTACGACGGCTACGTCGATCCGGCGGCCGCCCACGGCTGGCAGAACGCGTACGACGAGACCCGCGAACTGCCGCCGGTACGGGACGACGGCGCCGTTGGCGTCGAGGGCGCGGGTGCGGTCGTGGGCCGGGCCGAGCTGCGGAGGCGGGGGGCCCGCCGGTCGCGCCGGGTCGTGGTCGCCGTCGGTGCCCTGGGGGCCGTGTCCGTCGCCACCCTCGTCGTCGGCTTCGCCGTCTCCGGCACCTCCTCGGACGGATCGCCGGGCGAGGGCGACCGCGCGAGTGCCACGACGGGTTCGACGGCCGGGGCGTCGACGGCGGGGGAGTCCGCCACCGGTTCGCCCGGGGGTTCCGCGACCGGTGCACCCGCCGCCGGTTCGCCGGTGTCCGCGCGGCCCTCGGCCTCCGCCGCGGCCACCCCCACGACCGCGGGGTCCGCGACCACCGCTCCGGCCGCCACTTCGGCCGCGCCCTCCGTGACCGCCACCACGGGCACCCCCGCGCGCGGCAACGCCGGTCACGGCCGCGGAGCAACCAGGCATCCCAAGTAGGTCATCTACCGAGCCGCGCGGCCGAGTTGGTCGCGCGGCCGTGACCTGCGGCCGGAAACAGTTCCTTGCCCCTCGTGCATCCACGCCATCACAATGCACATGACAAGACAAGAAGCGACCGGAAGATCTCCGCTCGCTCACGTCTCCAGAGGGGACCCCCACATGAACAAGCCTCTCCTTGCCGCACTCTCGGGCCTGGCCATCGCCGGGGCGGGCGTGGCACCCGCCGTCGCCGCGCCGCAGGCGGCACCGAAGGCGGCGGCCGTGACCGTCGACTTCGCCGGAACCGTCTCGCTCAGCAACTGCTCCGGCTCGGTCATCCGCTTCCCGAACTCGACCGACACCTCCCCGGCCCTCGTGCTGACCAACGGCCACTGCCTGGAGACCGGCTTCCCGGCGGCCGGCCAGGTCATCACCGGCCAGTCCTCCAGCCGCACCTTCGGGCTGCTGAACTCGACCGGCACCAAGGTCGCCACACTCCGCGCCAACCAGGTCGTCTACTCGACGATGACCGACACGGACGTGACGATCTACCGCACCACCACCACGTACGCGGCGATCAAGAGCGCGTACGGCATCAGCCCGCTCACCGTGAGCGCCACGCACCCGACCGCAGGCACCGCCATCAAGGTCGTCTCCGGCTACTGGAAGACGATCTACAGCTGCAACATCGACGGGTTCGTGTACCGGCTGAAGGAGGGTGACTGGACCTGGAAGGACTCGGTCCGCTACACCTCCGCCTGCAACACCATCGGCGGCACCTCCGGCTCCCCGGTCGTCGACACCAGCACCGGCCAGGTCGTCGCCGTCAACAACACGGGCAACGAGGACGGCGAGACCTGCACCGTCGACAACCCGTGCGAGGTCGACGAGAACGGCACGGTGACCGTCCGCGAGGGCATCAACTACGCCGAGGAGACCTACAACATCCCGGCCTGCTTCACCTCGGCCAACGTGCTCGCCCTGAGCGCGAGCGGCTGCACCCTGCCCAAGCCGTAGCTCACGCAAGGGGGTTGGCGTTCCGTCGCACGGGACTGCGACGGACCGACCGGCCCGCCAGTACGTCCGTCCGCCGGCCGTCCTCGATCACGAAACGGCCGTCGACCAGGACATGGGGGATGCCGGTCGGCAGTCTGCGCGGCTCCTCGAAGGTCGAACCCGCCGCCACCGTCTCCGGGTCGAACAGGACCAGGTCCGCCTTGTAGCCCTCGCGGACCAGACCCCGGTCGGGCAGGCGCAGGCGGGCCGCCGGGCGGGACGTCAGATGGGCCACGCACTCCTCAAGGGACAGCACGCCCAACTCCCTTGTGTACCGCCCCAGATACTCCGGGAAAGTGCCGTACGCCCGCGGATGCGGCTTGGCGCCCTGGAGGATGCCGTCCGAGCCGCCGGTGTGGACGCGGTGCCGCATGATCTGCCGGACGTTCTCCTCGTGGCCCACGTGCTGGAGGATCGACGGGGCGAGCCGGTCGGCCAGGAGCAGGTGCCGGGCCGTGGCCCAGCTGTCGAGGCGGCGGCCGACGTGGTCCGCCAGCGCGGGATCCGCGACCCCCGAGATCTCGATCGTGTCCCACTCCATCGGCACCCCGTGGCAACCGTCCGAGCCGGTCACCTCCAGGTGGTGGCGGATACGGTCGGCCGTCGCGTCGTCCGCCAGCCGCTTCAGGATCTCCTCCGGGCCGCCCTCGCTCGCCCAGCTCGGCAGCATCGCCACGAGAGTTGTACAGCCGGGGGTGTAGGGGTAGGTGTCGAGGCTGATGTCCGCGCCGGACGCCAGCGCCTCGTCCAGGAGGGCCAGCAGCTCCGGTGCCCGGCCCTCGTTCACGCCGAAGTTCATGGTGGCGTGGGCGAGATGGAGCGAGCAGTCGGCCTCTCTCGTCAGCTCCACCATCTCCGCGTAGGCCTCCAGCGCGCCCGCGCCGTAGGAGCGGTGGTGCGGGCAGTAGTAGCCGTCGTACGACGCCACCACCCGGCAGAGTTCGGTGAGTTCGGAGTCCTTGGCGTACATGCCGGGCGTGTAGGTCAGCCCGGACGACATGCCGACCGCGCCCTGCTCCAGGCCCTCGGCGACCAACTGCCGCATTCTGTCCAGCTCTTGGGGCGTGGCCTCCCGGTCCTCCCAGCCGACGGCGAGCATCCGGACCGTGCCCTGCGGGATCAAGTAGGCGGCGTTGACGGCGATTCCACGGCCGTCGAAAGCAGAGTCCAGGCGGTCCAGGTACTCGCCCACCGACCGCCAGCCGAAGTCGATGTCGTCGCCGTGCCCGTTCCACCCGGCGATCGCCCGGCGCACCTCCGCGAGTGTGCGGTCGTCGACGGGGGCGTACGACAGCCCGTCCTGGCCGACGACTTCGAGTGTCACCCCCTGCGCGGCCTTGGCACTGTGGTCCGGGTCGCGGAGCAGGGCGAGGTCGCTGTGGGCGTGCATGTCGATGAAGCCGGGGGAGAGGACCAGCCCCTCCGCGTCCAGCTCCCGCCGCGCCTTGGGGCGTTGACAGCCCGCCTGTGCCGCCTCCCGCACGATCGAGACGATCCGGCCGCCGTCGACCACCACATCGGCGCGGTACGACGGGTCTCCGCTGCCGTCGACGACGTCCGCGTCCCGGATGACGAGCTCTTCCATGCGATGCCTCCCAGGGGCCGCTAAGCGCTTCGCTGGATGTGCGTTAGAGGTCGGTTTTCGGCCGCAGCGCCGTCGTGGCTGGTCGCGCAGTTCCCCGCGCCCCTTTGGGGCGCTGCCGAACCGCAGTCGACTTCACCAGGTCCGCTTAGAAGTCGGGGCCTCTAGAAGTACGTACGGACGTAGTCGACGACCGTCCCGTCCGCCTCCGCCACCGGGATCAGCTGCCACTTGTCGAAGGACGTGCAGGGGTGGGACAGGCCCATTCCGACCCAGTCGCCCACCTCCAGGTCCGCCTCTGCCGTCGTCCGCAGCCAGGCGTGCTGGTCGGACAGACCGGTGACCTCGATGCCGGTCGCCGGGCGCTCGGTGCCGTCCCGGCGGACGACCTGGGCGAGCGGGAGGTCGAGGTCGTAGGCCGCGTCCCGCTTCCCCGCGTTGGCGAAGGCCTGCTCGGGGGAGGGGCGGGAGACGATCTGCGCCCAGAGCCGGAACGCGGGCTCCAGCGCGCCCTCCTCGGGCACGCGGGTGAAGGGGGTCAGCTTGCGGTAGTGGCCGTCGTCGTGCGAGACGTAGGCGCCCGAGCGCAGCAACTTCAGGGCGGGGAGCGAGAGTTCGGGCAGCTCGGCGAAGACGTCGGCCACCGCGTCGAACCAGGCGCTGCCGCCCGCGCTGACCACGATCCCGTCCGTGTCCGAGAAGCGGCCGGCCTTGTCGAAGTCCACGGCGAGCGCGGTCAGCCGGCGCAGCCACGCGTGCACCCGCTCCGGGTCCGCCTGCGGTACCTCGCCCTCGTAACCCGCGACCCCGACCAGCCGCAGAGTCTCCGCGGCGGCCACCGCGTCCGCGACCAGCGCGCACTCCGCCTCCGTGCGCACGCCGGTGCGGGCGCCCTCGCCGGCGGCCAGTTCGACGACGACGTCCAGCGGACGGGCGGCGCCGCGCAGGGCCGCGTCCATCAACTCGACCCCGCGCACCGAGTCGACGTAGCAGATGAAACGGAAGCCCGGGTCGGCGTCGAGCTGGGACGAGATCCACTTCAGGGCTGCCGGGTCGACGAGTTCGTTCGCGAGGAAGACGCGGTCGATCCCGAACTCCCTCGCCACGCGCACCTGGTGGGGGACGGCGAGGGTGATGCCCCAGGCGCCGTGGGCGAGTTGGCGGTGGAAGAGCTGGGGGGCCATGGAGGTCTTGCCGTGCGGGGCGAAGGCGAGGCCGTGGCGGGTCGCGTAGGTCTCCATGAGGCGGAGGTTGTGCTCCAGGCGCTCGGCGGAGAGGGCGAGGACGGGGGTGGTGAAGCCGCCGGTGAAGAGGTTGCGGCGCTCGGCCGCCAGCTCGGCGAGCGTGCGGCCGTCCGCGTCCGGGGGGAGGCCCTTGAAACGGTGGTCGACACGTTCCCCGGCGAGCCGGGCGAGCGCTTCGGTACCGGTGTCGCGGACCATATGACCTCCCTGAGCTGGACTGTTGCAATCCTTGCAACCTTCATTGCGTATATCGCTTACCGCTGTCTAACATCTCGCCCAACACCGGGTCAACGGAGCCGCCGCAAACCGGTGCACCGACGAGGAGCCATCACCATCGTGACCGCCGACGGACAGTCCACCGCCGCCCGTGACGTCGTCGACGTCGTAGCGCTGGGCGAGTCCATGGTCACCTTCCTACCCGGCAGCCCCGGCCGCCTCGCCGACGTACCGTCCTTCGACCGCGCCATCGGCGGCGCCGAGTCCAACGTCGCCTGTGCGCTGGCGGCGGCCGGACACACGGCCAGGTGGGTCAGCAGGGTGGGGGCCGACGGCTTCGGGGACCATCTCGTCGAGACCATCGGCGGGTACGGGGTGGATGTGTCCGCCGTGGTGCGCGATCCCGTGCGCCCCACCGGCATCTACTTCCGTACCGCCGGGGACCGGGCCACCGACGCGCACGAGGTGGCGTACTACCGGGCCGGATCCGCCGCCTCCGCGATGGCCACGGGGAACGTGGACCTGGCCGCCGCACGGGCCGGGCGGGTGCTGCATCTGTCCGGGATCACCCCGATGCTCTCCGCCGGCTGCCTCGGCCTGGTCCGTGAACTGACCGCGCTCCGCGCGCACCGCCCGCTGATCTCCTTCGACGTCAACCACCGCCCCGCGCTGGGGCGTTCGGCCGACGGGCCGGGCGTGCTGCTGGAGCTGGCGCGCGGCGCCGACCTCGTCTTCGTCGGCGAGGACGAGGCCGCCGAGGTCTGGGGACTGGTCGGGGCCGACGCCGTAAGGGCAGCGTTCCCCGACCCCGAGACGCTCGTCGTCAAGCAGGGCGGGCGCGGGGCCACCGTCTTCCACCAGCGGCAGGTCACCTTCGTGCCCGCGCCGCACGTCGACGTCGTGGCCGCGGTCGGCGCCGGGGACGCCTTCGCCGCCGGGTTCCTCTCCGCGACCCTGCGGGGACTGCCCGTACGGGACCGGCTGCGGCACGGCCACCTCACGGCCGCCGCAGCCCTCACCGTCCCCGGCGACCTCGCCGCGCCCCCGGTCCGCGACCACGCCGACCGCCTGGTCGCCCTCGACGACACCGCGTGGGGGAGACTTCGACTCGGCCCCGGCTGGACCGACGCAGCCGACCGGGCCGACGAGGAGGTACGTACGCCATGAGTCAGACCGTCGACCGCGCGCTCAGCATCCTGCCGCTGCTCGCCGAGGGCCCCGCCGACCTCAGCCAGGTCGCCGACCGCCTCGAAGTGCACAAGTCCACCGCGCTACGGCTGCTGCGCACCCTGCACGAGCACGGCCTCGTCTACCGCCAGTCCGACCAGCGCTACCGCCTCGGCGCCCGCCTCATCGCCCTCGCCCAGGAGGCGATGGAGAACCTCGACATCCGCGAGATCGCCCACCCCCATCTCGTGCGGCTCAACGAAGAGTGCGGTCACACCGTGCACCTCGCGGTGTACGAGGAGAACGAGGTCCTCTACATCGACAAGGTGGAGAGCCGCTACCCGGTGCGCATGTACTCGCGGATCGGCAAGCCGGTCGCCATCACCGTCGCGGGCGTCGCCAAGCTGCTCCTGGCCGACCTCCCGGAGGCCGAGCGGCGAGTCCTCGCCGACAAGCTCGAATACCCCATGTACACCGCCCGCTCCACCCCCAACGCCCCCGCATTCCTGCTGGAGTTGGAGAAGGTGCGGGAACAGGGCTGGGCCACCGACCTCGGCGGCCACGAAGAGTCCATCAACTGCGTCGCCGCGCCGATCCGGGGCGCCGACGGACGTGTGGTCGCCGCGATGTCGGTCTCCGCGCCCAACGTCGTCGTCACCGCCGACGAACTCCTCACGCTGCTCCCCCTGGTCCGTCGTACGGCGGACGCCATCAGCGGCGAGTACTCCGGCAGAACACCCGTCAAGGACACCGTATGAAGGACCTCGTATGACCGAGAAGACCGCTCTCACCCCCAAGACCCACACCGCCCCGCCCGCGAAGTTCTCGCACGGCGTCCGCAAGGGGAACATCCTCCAGGTCGCGGGGCAGGTCGGCTTCCTCCCCGCCGAGGAGGGCAGGCCGCCCACGCCGGCCGGCCCGACCCTGCGCGAGCAGACCCTTCAGACCCTCGCCAACGTCCAGGCGATCCTGGAGGAGGGCGGCGCGAGCTGGGAGGACGTGATGATGATCCGCGTCTATCTGACGGACGTGGACCACTTCGCCGAGATGAACGCGATCTACAACGAGTACTTCGAGAACCGCGTCGAGGTTCCAGCCGCGCGCACGACGGTCTACGTCGGCCTGCCCGCCGGCCTGCTCGTCGAGATCGACGCGCTGGCCGTCCTGGGCTGATCGGCCCATTGAGCTGACACTCCCTCAACTCCCGCACACCGTACAACGGTTCGGCGCCCCTCTGGGTGCCGTGCCGCGATCCCCCCTGCCCGAAAGTCCCATGCTCTTACGACCCCGAGGACCCCCACATGTCCCTACCGCTCGCCGCCCCCGCCCCCGCGACCCCACCCCACACCGGAGGCCTGCTCCTCCTCCTCGACGGCACCGCAGGCCTGCTGACGGTCGCCGCCATCGGGATCGCGCTCCTGCTCTTCCTGATCATCAAGGTCAGACTCCAGCCCTTCGTGGCCCTCCTCGCCGTCTCCATAACCGTGGGCCTGCTGGCCGGCCTGTCCGTCACCGAACTCTTCGGCACCGTCCAGCGCTCCGACGCCGTCTCCACCATCGAGTCCGGCATGGGCGGCATCCTCGGCCATGTCGCGATCATCATCGGCCTCGGCACGATGCTCGGCGCGATCCTCGAAGTCAGCGGCGGCGCCGAGGTGTTGGCGTCCAGGCTGCTCGGGTTGTTCGGCGAGAAGCGGGCCCCCCTCGCCATGGGCCTCACCGGCCTGATCTTCGGCATCCCGGTCTTCTTCGACGTCGGCATCTTCGTCCTCGCGCCGATCGTGTACGCGGCCGCCAAACGCGGCGGCAAGTCGATCCTGCTCTACTGCCTGCCGCTGCTCGCGGGCCTGTCGATGACCCACGCGTTCCTCCCGCCGCACCCCGGCCCGGTCGCTGCGGCCGGTCTGCTGCACGTCCAGCTCGGCTGGGTCATCCTCATGGGCATCGTCTGCGGCATCCCCGCCGTACTGGCCGCGTGGGCCTACGCGGCCTGGATCGGCAAGCGGATCTTCGTCGCCGTACCGCAGGACATGGTCGAGGCGGCGGCCGAGGCGAAGCAGGCGGTCATCGAGGAACAGCGCGCGTCCGGTGTCGTACCGCAGGAGAAGCCGGTGGCGCTGGGCACGGTCCTCGCGATCATCGGCACGCCCCTGGTCCTGATCCTGGCGGCCACCTTCTCGTCGATCGCCTTCGACCCTCCCCCTCTCTCTCCGACAAGCTCCGAGCCGGGGGGACCCCCATCCGGCCGCTCGGTGGTGGAGTTCTTCGGCAGCCCCTTCGTCGCCCTGACCATCGCGCTCCTCCTCGCGTACTACCTCCTCGGTCTACGCCGGGGCTGGTCCCGCAAGTCCCTGGAGACCGTCTCCACCGCGTCCCTCAAGCCGGTCGGCAACATCATCCTGGTCGTCGGCGCGGGCGGGGTCTTCGGCGCGGTCCTCAAGGCGAGCGGCGTCGCCCAGGCCCTCTCGGACACCTTCCACGACGTGGGCCTCCCGGTGGTCGTCCTCGCCTACCTGATCTCCCTGGTCCTGCGCGTGGCCCAGGGCTCGGCGACGGTCGCGATCGTGACGACGGCAGGCATCGTGGCCCCGCTGCTCGCCGGGGGCGACCACTCGCAGGCCTTCGCCGCGCTCGTCATCATGGCCATCTCGGCGGGCTCGATCTTCGCCTCGCACGTCAACGACGGAGGCTTCTGGATGGTGGCCAAGTACTTCGGGATCAGCGAGCGGGACACGCTGAAGACGTGGACGGTGCTGGAGTCGGTGCTGTCGGTGGCGGGGTTCGCGGTGGCGGCTGTGCTCAGTGTGTTCGTGTAAGCCGCTTGTAGGCGTCTGATAACAAAGTTGGGGCTGGCTGTGTGCGACACAGGATCGTCGACCATACTGCCCGCTGTGGAGCAGCGCATAGGTTCGAGCAGCCAGCCCCTGAAGGGCGAGCCCGTGACGGGCGCCGGATTCGACCCGGCCTTCATTCCCGGGCTCACCGCACCCGCCGTGTCCTCCGACGAACCGGAGGACAAGAAGGCGGAGGACGTGGAGACCGAGGCGGAGGAGCCGGAGACCGAGAAGTCCTCGGTCGGGGAGGCGGAGGCCGAGGAGGCCGTCGCCGAGGCCGATGACTCCGACGCGGACGACTCCGAGGAGGAGACGGGTGACGCCGGCTCCGACGACGAGTCCGAAGGTCCCGTCTTCGAGGCATCCGACCGCCGGGCGGAGATCGTCGCGGACGAGAAGGGCGTACGACTGCGCCTGGACGACCAGAGCTGCGAGTTCCGCTGGGACGAGATCGGCGCCGTCGAGACCGAAACCCCGCGCTTCGGCAAGCGGTTCACCATCACGGTGCACACTCCCGACCGCCGCTGGTACCCGATCGAGATCGAGGCGGCGGCCAGGAGCCGGTTCACCGAGTGGGAGACGCAGCTCGACGCGGTTCTCGACGCCTACTTCGAGGACGGCGACGAGGACGCGGACGACGAGTCCGCCGAGGTGGACGAAGCGGCGCTCGCCGAGGCGGAGGCCGAGGTCCGCAAGGACTAGCCGGACTGCCGGCTAGCCGCAGTACTGGGCCTCTTTGCCGATGGACCGGTACATGCAGTCCGCGTTCTCCAGCAGTTGGAACACCGCGTCCCGGTTCCGGGAGGTCTCCCGCTCGATGACCTCGTCGGGCGGGTAGAACCCGCCCGCGGAACTGGACGTCGGGTACATCTCGAAGGTGTAGTCGAAGATCTTCTGGGTGCCCCAGAGGTAGTCGTCGATCGAACCGTCCGTGATGTACAGGTCGCTGGACTGCTCGGCCGTGTACCCGTTGCTCGCGGCCATCTTCTGGCCGACCGCCTTGAACGCGGCGGCGTCGTCCGCGGTCATCCCGGTGGCGGTGTCGGAGTACGTGTAGCCGAAGGGCCACAGCACCAGTTCGCTGTATGTGTGGAAGTCGATGCCCGCGGTGATCTGCTGCTTCCCGCCGACGACCCGGCCGCGCACGAAGTCCGCGACCACCTTCACCTCGGGCGCCGACTCGGCGGACGCGCCCCGGTAGGTCTCGGAGGAGGTGGAGCCCGAAGAGCCGCCGCAGCAGCCCCACTTGTAGTTCCAGTTCCGGTTGAGGTCCGTACCGACGTAACTGGAACCGGAGTTGGGCTGCCGGTTCTTGCGCCAGGACCGGTAGGCGCCGGTCGCGATGTCGTACTCGCCGCCGTCCGGGTTGAGATCGGGCACGATCCAGATCTCGCGGCTGTTGACGATGTTCGTGACGCGGGAGTCGGTGCCGTAGCCCGCGCCCAGCTCGCGCAGCAGGTACAACGCCATCTCCACCGTGAGGTGTTCGCGCGCGTGCTGGTGGAAGGTGAGGAGGACCTCGGGCTCGTTCTCGTCGGTGGCCACGTTGTCGCTGACCTTGATGGCGACGATGTCCCGGCCCTGGTACGACTTGCCGATCACCTTCTTGCTCATGATGCCGGGGTAGGCGGCGAGCCGCTGGTCGATCTCCGCGTTCGCCTCGGCGTAGTTGTGGTACTTCGAGTCGGCCGAGGGGAAGTCGAGGAGCCGTGCTCCGTCCGCCGCCGAGGAGCGGTCGGGTGCCGAACCCAACAGCGAGACGTCGTAGCCCTGTTGGCGCAGCTGTTTGATCTGGGCGGCGCGGCCGGAGACGACCACGGTCTCCTCGTCGGACTCGTCCACGGTGACGCCGGCCGCCGCGATGGCCGTACGCGTGACCGGGGTGTTGTGGTCGACGTGGATCTCGTACTGGCGGATGTCGTCCGCGGCAGGAGAGGCCTGGTGCGCGCTGTCGGCTGTGGCCTTCGCCGCCGTGGCCGTCTCCGCGACGGGGGCGGCGAGGGCGAGGGCCATCAGGGCGGCGAGCGCGGCGGTGCGTCTGCCGCTCCGGGCGCCCGAGCCGCGTATGCGAAGTCGCATGAAATCTCCTTGCTGGAGTTGGGGGGTGTTTCAGTGCGACGTGCGTGAGGTACGGCGTGCGGGTGGGGAGTTTCCATGGGTCTTCCTGTGTGGCGCCTATGTTGATGTGTTGGCATGGTCAGGTCAAGAGCATCCAAAGTCGGTGGCCGGATTACCGCCACTTCGGGCTCAGGGCGATCTCCCGGAGCTGTTTCATCGTCAGGGCCGGGGCCGTCCGGGTCGAAGGGGTGTCCTGGGCACCGGAGTTGAAGGCGCTGATCACCACGCGCATGCCGTCGGTACGGATGGTGTCGACGGTCCACATCACGACACCCGCGCCGCCCTTCTCGCCGGGCCCCTGGTGCGTGGCGACCTTCGTGCCGTCGGAGAGGACCTCGGCGTCCGAGCCGAAGAGGTCGCCCTCGACGTCCGACATGTTCGCCTGGACGTTGACCTGGACCAGGCTCCTGCCCTTGCCGTCGTCGACGACGAGATACCCGAACCCGGTGTCGTCACCGCTGCTGTCGGAGACCGTGAGCCCCTTCGGCAGCAGGCTCTTGAGGGTTGGGGCGACGGGAGCACCGAAAGCGGTGTCGCCCGGTGCCGGGGTCGCCGTCGGCGTCTGCTCGGGAATCGCGTCGATGGCCTGCCGCCATACCTTCGAAGCCACGAGTTTCGTCAACCGGGCGGGAGACAGCGGCGGTTGGCTCCTGGTGATCGGTGAGTCCTTCTCGGCGGCGGCGTTCCACTCGCTCACGCTCACGTGCTGCCCCTGCGGAGTGACGAGTTCGGCCCTCCACAACTTGGTGTCCACCCGGCGGTCGGGATACTCGTACCCCTGAAGGACCATGACCACCGATCCGTCCGCCAGCCGGCTCGTGCGGCACGCGTCGTAGTGCGTGAAGACCTTCGCCGGGCACTTGGTGGCCTGCCGCGCCTCGTCGCTCCCCGGCTTCAACCGGCCCAGGTTGAGCTCGACGGCCGACTTGCCGTTCCCGTCGTCGTAGACGGCATGGACGTACGGCGCCGGTCCCTCGTCCGTGCCGCGGGCCTCGACCTTGGAGTACGCGCCGTTGCCCACCAGGCGTGTGAGCATGCTGATCAGGGTCTGGCGGGGGACAGGAGCGGGGGCGGAGGAGGCGCGAGTGGAGGCGGCCGGGGAACCCTGCGCGTCGGGGGAGCCGCTCGGCAGGAGCAGCGCCGTGCCGACGCCGACGAGCGCGATACCGGCGGCGCCACTCATCACGGCGGCGTTCCGGCGGCGTAGCAGCCGCCGTCGTCCCTTGAGAGCACCCGCGGTGACGAGCGCGGCCCGGTCGGTCTCGAAGGCGCCGCCCGCGTCCCGGAGGCCGGCCGCGAGCCGTGTCTCGAAGGGGTCGGCGCTGTCGCTGGAGTGTGCGTCGGGCATGGCGAACCACCGTTTCGCATAGGGGAGCTGGCGGGATGGATGTGCGGGGCGGTCAGGGACGGGCGTACTCGTCGAGGTTCTCGCCGAGGAGTTCCCGCAGCCGGCCCAGCGCGCGGACGCAGCGGGTGCGTACGGCGGCGGAGCTGACGTGCATGACGTCGGCGGTCTCCTCCACGGACCGGTCCTCCCAGTAGCGCAGGACGACCACGGCCCGGTCCTTGGCGGGCAGCCGGGACAGGGCCTGGAGCAGGGTCAGCCGCAGGGGGGTGTCACCGCCGGAGCCGCCGGGGTCGGCCCGGTCGGGCAGTACGTCGGTGGCGCGCTCGGTGCTGCTGCGGCGCCGCTGGTGGGCGAGGAACGTACGGGTGAGGACGGTCTGCGCGTACCCGGCGGGGTTGCCGATCCGGGACATCCGCCCCCAGCCGACGTACAGCTTGCCCAGGGTCTCCTGCACCAGGTCTTCGGCGAGATGCGTGTCCCCGGCGGTCAGCAGACAGGCGGACCGATAGAGATGCCCGGCGCGTGCGGCGGCGAACTCCGCGTACTCGTCGGCGCGTCCCTGTCGTCTCATACCGTTTCCCCCTGCCCCCGCGGGCTGTTGCCCGCACCGCCCTCACTCCATTGATGCGGCGGACCCACAGAAATGTTTCAGGCCGTACCGCACGGAACGCCGACACGGGACGACCGCGCCCCGAACACGCCCTCCCCGCGCCTCCGTCCGCCGGGGCGGTCGCGCCGGGGCCACCTTGTTCTCCGAGGTCTGTCGTGAGGACCATGTCCCTGACCGTGTAAGGCCGTTGCAGCGGGGGGATCTGCCGTGTTCGACAACCTGGGGGACCTGGGGAAGCTCAAGGACAAGGCCGAGGAGATCGCCGAGGAGCACGGGGACAGGATCTCCGACGGGCTGGAGAAGGCCGGTGATCTCATCGACGAGAAGACGGACGGCAAACACAGCGAGCAGATCGACACCGCGGTCGACAAGGCACAGGCACTGCTGGACAGGCTCGCCGAGAACGCGGGGAACGCCGACGGCAAGGACCGGCCGGCGGAGTAGGCGCAACGCGGAGGGGTGCGACCTGCAGCCCGGTCGCACCCCCGTTCAACACGATCCGCTACGGCAGCGCGTGCACGTGCGCCCCCACCGAGTTCGACCACGAACTGCCCGCCGAGGCGTCCCAGTTCGTCGACCAGGTCATCGCGCCCCGGAGGTCGGGGTAGGTCTTCGACGGCTTGAAGGTGCCGCAGTTGGTGCCGGCGGTCAGGCAGTCGAGGGCGTTGTTCACGATGGTGGGGGAGACGTAGCCGCTGCCGGCCGCGCTCGTCGAGGCCGGGAGGCCCAGGCCCACCTGGGACGGGGAGAGGCCGCCCTGAAGCTGGATGCAGGCGAGGGCCGTGAGGAAGTCGACCGTGCCCTGGCCGTAGACCTTGCCGTCGCAGCCCAGCATCGTGCCGCTGTTGTAGTACTGCATGTTGACGACCGTGAGGATGTCCTTGATGTTCAGGGCCGTCTGGAAGTACGCGTTCGACGTCGACTGCATGTCGATGGTCTGGGGCGCCATCGTGATGATGAGGGACGAGCCCGCCTTCGAGGACAGGGTCCTCAACGCCTGTGTCATGTAGGTCGCGTTGATCCCGTTCTCCAGGTCGATGTCGACGCCGTCGAAGCCGTACGTCTGCATCAGGGAGTAGACCGAGTTGGCGAAGTTCGTCGCCGATGCCGAGTCGCTCACCGAGATCGTGCCGTTCTGGCCGCCGATCGAGATGACGACCTTCTTGCCGGCCGTGTGCTTGGCGGCGATGTCCGCCTTGAACTGGTCGACCGTGTAGCCGCCGAGACCGGACGAGTCGAGCGCGAAGGAGACCGCGCCCGGGGTCGAGGTCGCGTCCGCGAAGGCCACCGCGATGATGTCGTACTGGGAGGAGACGGCCGAGAGCTTCTGTACGGTCGCGCCGTTGTTGAAGTTCTGCCAGTAGCCGGTCACCGCGTGCTTCGGCAGGGTGCCGCCGCCACCTCCGCCGGTCGCCGTCGTCGTGCCCGTCACCGCCGTCGACTTCCCTGACTCACCGGCCGAGTTGGTCGCGGTGACCTGGAAGGAGTACGAGGTCGAGGCCGCAAGTCCTGTGACCGTGGCGGACGTTCCCGTCACCGCCGTGATCTTCGTGCCGTTCTGGTAGACGTTGTAGCCCGTGGCTCCCGACACCGCGCTCCACGCGAGGGAGACCGAGGAGGACGTCGTGGAGGACACGGATACGCCCGTCGGGGTCGCGGGGACCGTCGGGGCCGGGTCGCTGCCACCGCCGCCGTCGGGGCCGTAGACCGAGATGTCGTCCGCGTAGTAGGCCGCCTGTCCGTACCAGCCGTGCGTGTACACGGAGACGGAGGTGGTCGAGGCGCCCGTCGTGAACGTCGTCGACAGCTGCTTCCAGGCCGTTGTGTCCGGGGTCCAGGTCGACACGTCCGTCGTGCCGGTGCCCGTGACGCCGAGGTAGGAGTAGCCGCCCTGTACCCAGGCGCTCAGCGTGTACGTCGAGTTGGGCTTGACCGCGACCGACTCGCTGCACTGGGCGTTGTCCTGCCCGGCGGGTGTGGCCTTCAGGGCCGCCGCGCCGCTGTGCACGGGGGACGGGACGGTCGTGCCGCTGCCCGCCGTGCAGGTCCAGTTGGTCAGGCCCGACTCGAAGCCGGCGTTCTTGGCGTTGTTGATGTCGGCGGCGGACGCCTGGCCGGTGCCCGCGAAGGAGAGAGCGAGGGCGGCCATGGCGGCCCCGGCCCACAGACGTCTGTTCCTGAGTGCGGGCATGCCTGGTGCGCGGTCCACTGATGCCTCCGGTGGGGGAGTTGGAGGGGACTGGGGGCTGTCGACGGTGGCCACCGCTGGAGTCCAGAGTTGGTCCAGACCAATTGTGCTGTCAAGAGGTCCAGACCAACTTCTCCGGCGGTGGATTCGGTACCCCGGCCACGATCGGCTGCTCGACCTGCCCCGTTTTGGCGTGTTGTGCGCAATGACAGTTGCGGGACAGCTACCGAAACGCTGTTCTCCGGTCACAGGGGCGTGGATACAGTGCTGAGGTAGTCACGCAGTGAAGTCAACTCGGCGTACCGGAGTAATACCGGAAAGCCGACAGGCGTGAGACGGGGAGCTGCGCGTGCCAACTGCCATTGCCGTGACCAGCGCCGACATGGCGCTGCCGCCACAGGACGAACGAACCGTGCCCGCCGTCGTGCTGCGGGACCTGGATCAACGGCCGCTGGACCAGGTGCTGTCGGAGATGCAGACCCTCATCGACCAGCACGGGCATGTCGTCGTCGTGTCCTCGCAGGCCGTCTCGGAGGGCGTCGACCGGCGGCTGCACACCATCCGGTCCATCCTGGAGACCGACCGGATCGCCCTGTTCCGTCCGAATCTCCCCCCACTCGGACTCGCCGTACTGGCCCGCCAGTTGAGGCAGCTCGCGTCCTGCGACCTCAGCCCCGGGGTGCTCGCCTCGGCGGGCCGGCTGCTCACCCACTACATCCACGCCGGCGCCGTCCTCGGCTCGGTCGCCAGGCTGGACCGGGTCCCCGTCGGCCTCAAGTCGCACGCCAAGTCCTGGGTGCCCGGCAGCCAGTTCGCGGTGATCGCCCACCCGGAGCCGCAGCTCGTCAGGGTCGGCCCCGGAGTCGCCCTCGCCGGGCCGGAGTTCGGCACCTGGATGCTGGTCGCCAAGGGCCAGCTGCAGTCCGACTGGATCGGCACCACCCTCGCCCCGGCCTGGAACGCGATGGGGCTCCGTGAGACCACCCTGCCCGCCGAGTCGGCGAGTTGGTGGGGCACGGGAAAACTGATCGAGTTCTGTACGTATCTGCCCGACCTGTCGGTGCTGTACCAACTGGTCACCTCGGTACGGCAGTCCGTGTGCCATTGGTGCGGTATCGACGTCATCGGCGACCGTTGTGTCTTCTGCTCGGCAACACCGCCCGTTCACGAGAACCAAACGCCCAGCGGATAAGTCATCCCTTCACAGGACACGCTTACAGCACCTGGTCCCGCTCGACCCGGCTCGATCCGCTCATTTCCGCTCGACCGATATCCCCAATGAGGTTGTACGGTTCATGAACTCCCGTCAGCGCCGCGGCGTGATACTCCTGCTCCTGTCGGTCCTCTGCGCCCTCGGCGCGTTCGCCGGCGTCCTCTCCGTCATCAGCGACGTGAAGTCCAAGGTCGGCCCCGAAGTCGCCGCCTACCAGGTCAAGGACAACGTGGCGCCCTACACGACGCTCACCGCCGCCCAGTTCAAGAAGATCGAGATGCCCAAGCGGTGGCTGTCGGACAACGCCGTGACCGATCTCCGGCAGATCCAGGGCAAGATCGCGGTGACCACCCTGCGCGGGGGCTCCCTGCTGCAGACCGACATGATCGTCGACCAGCCGGCCCTGCGGCCCGGGCAGCAGGAGGTCGCCATCATGATCGACGCGGCCACCGGCGTCGCAGGCAAGATCTACCCGGGTTCCACGGTCAACGTCTACGCCACCTTCGCGGGCGCGAAAGAGGGCGATCCCGACCAGTCGAAGATCATCGTGACCAACGCGAAGGTCATCGACGTCGGCCACATCACCGCCCTCGACCCGGGCAGCAACAGCGACAAGAACCAGCAGCAGTCCACCAACGCCGTCCCGATCACCTTCGCGCTCTCCACGCTGGACGCCCAGCGCGTCACCTACGCCGAGTCGTTCGCCGAGCGGGTGCGACTGGCACTGGTGGCGCCCGGCACCGATACGACCGTGCCCGAGCAGGACCGGACGTACGAACTCGCGAAGGACAAGTGAGAGGCCCGCATGCCCACCAGGATTCTTCCGGCGGTCGGTGACGCGGACGCCATCCGCGCCATCACGACCCTGCTCAGCCAGCTCCCGGACGCCGACCCGGTGGCCCCGGTGGCCGACTCGACGCAGCTCATCGACACCCTGGCCCGGCTCGCCGCCGAGTCCGTCGACGAGCTGCCCGAGGTCGTGGTGGTGCATGAACGCATCGGTCCCGTCCCGGCGTTGGAGCTGGTCCGCGAAGTCGCCCTGCGCTTCCCGGCGGTGGGCGTCATCCTCGTCACCACGGACGCCAGCCCCGGCCTCTTCCAGGCCGCCATGGACGCAGGCGCCCGCGGCCTCATCGCCCTGCCGCTGAGCTACGAGGAGCTGGCCACCCGGGTCCAGGCAGTCGCCGCCTGGTCCGTGGGCGTACGGCGCCATCTGGGCCACGGCGGCGACGTGTTCACCGGAGTCGGCGGCACCGTCGTCACGGTCAGCGGCGCCAAGGGTGGCGTCGGCGCGACCCTCGCCGCGATCCAACTCGCCCTCGCCGCCCAGACGTCGGGCCGTACCACCACGCTCGTCGACATGGACCTCCAGACGGGCGACATCGCCTCCTACCTGGACGTCCAGTTCCGCCGTTCCGTCGTCGACCTCGCCGCGATCACCGACATCTCCCCGCGCGTCCTGGCGGACGCCGTGTTCCGGCACGACACCGGGGTGGCGCTGCTGCTCGCCCCCGGCGAGGGCGAACGCGGCGAGGAGGTCACCGACCGGGCCGCCCGCCAGATCGTCAGCGCGCTGCGCTCCCGCTACGAGGTCGTCGTCATCGACTGCGGCGCCCAGATGAGCGGCGCGAGCGCGGCGGCCGTCGAAATGGCCGACACGGCCCTGCTGTTCACCACCCCGGACGTGGTCGCCGTACGCGCCGCGAAGCGCACCGTCCGCATGTGGGACCGGCTGCAGATCCGCAAGGCCGAGGAGACGACCATCGTCGTCAACCGGCACACCCGCGGTACGGAGATCCAGCCCGCCCTCATCCAGCGCATCACCGGCACGGCGGTCGCAGCCACCGCGATCCCCGCCAACTTCCGGGAACTCCAGGGCGCGGTGGACGCCGGCCGCCTCCACGAACTCGACAACAAGAGCGTGGTCAAACAGGCCCTCTGGGCTCTCGCGGGCGAACTCGGACTCGTCAAGGTACCCGAAGGCGCCCAGAAGGGCGGCCGGTCGCGGGGCGGCGGCGATCGCGGCTCGGTGAGCTTCCGGCGTCGTAGGGAGTGAGGGGGATGCGTATGTCCGTCCTGAGGAGAGACCGGGGCCAGGTCACCATCGAGTTCCTCGGCATGACTCCGCTGATCATTCTGACGCTGGTGCTGATGTGGCAGTTCGTGCTGGTGGGGTACACCTACACGCTCGCGGGGAATGCTGCCGACGAGGCGGTACGGGCGGGGACGGCGGCCACCCGGGGCGAGCGCCAGGCCGCCTGCGAACAGGCGGGCCTCAGCAAGCTGTCCGCCGCGTGGAGGGGGGACGCCGAGGTGACCTGCCAGGGCACGGGCTACGTCACGGCCGACGTCAGGCTCAAGGTGCCCGTCCTCTTCCCCGGCTCGATCGCCTTCCCCTTCACGGTCCACGCCCACGCGGGCGCCGTAGAGGAGGCGACGAACTGAGATGTCCCACGGACGAACCGCGATGTCCTACGACCGTGCAGCGCGCGACCGCGGTCAAGTCGCCATCGAGTACCTCGGGTTCATCCCGATCCTGATCCTCGTCACCCTGGCCGCCGTACAGCTGGGGCTGATCGCCTACACCGCGGAGCAGGCGGGGACGGCGGCCCGGGCGGGCGCGCGCAGCGCCTCGCTCCGGCAGGGCGCACAGCCGGCCTGCAGCGACGCGGTCAGCTCCGGGCTCACGGTCGTCGGCTGTCCGGCCACGTTCGGCGGCGACACGGTCACCGTCACCGCCTCCATCCACATCCCGTCCGTCATCCCCGGCTACGACGGCTTCGGAAACGCCAGCAAGACCGCCACCATGCCGCTCGACCACTGACACCGAACAACAGGGCTCGACCGAACAAGGAGCGAGGAGCACAGCACTCATGGGTCTGCGGGAACGCGTCAACCATCCCGAGGAGAACGGCCATCGGGGCGAGGAAGGCCACATGGTCGCCTCGTACCGCGCCAAACTCCTGGAGGAGATCGACCTCGCGGAGATGAGCGCGCTGGCCGCCGCCGAGCGACGGGCCCGCCTGGAGCGGGTGCTCGGGCACATCATCAGCCGTGAGGGCCCGGTCCTGTCGACGGTCGAGCGCGCGCAGCTGATCCGCCGGGTCGTCGACGAGGCACTCGGCCTGGGCATTCTCGAACCGCTCCTCGAAGACGCGTCGATCACCGAGATCATGGTGAACGGCCCGGACGCGATCTTCGTCGAACGCGGCGGCCGGGTCGAGCAGTTGCCGCTGCGCTTCCCCTCCCACGACCAGCTGATGCAGACGATCGAGCGGATCGTGTCGACGGTCAACCGCCGGGTGGACGAGTCGAATCCGATGGTCGACGCGCGACTGCCGTCCGGCGAGCGCGTCAACGTGATCATCCCGCCCCTGTCGTTGACGGGCGCCACCCTCACCATCCGCCGCTTCCCGCGCTCCTTCACCCTCCAGGAGATGGTCGGCTTCGGCTCGCTCGACGAGCACATGCTGTACCTGCTCGCGGGGTTGGTGCACGCCAAGTTCAACATCATCGTGTCGGGCGCCACCGGCACCGGGAAGACCACCCTCCTCAACGCCCTCTCGGGTCTGATCCCGGAGACCGAACGCATCATCACCATCGAGGACTCCGCCGAACTCCAGCTCCAGCAGTCGCACGTGATCCGGCTGGAGGCCCGCCCCCCGAACGTCGAGGGCAAGGGCCAGGTCACCATCCGCGACCTCGTCCGCAACTCCCTCCGCATGCGCCCCGACCGCATCGTCGTAGGAGAGGTCCGAGGCGGCGAGTCCCTCGACATGCTCCAGGCGATGTCCACGGGCCACGACGGCTCCCTCGCGACGGTCCACGCCAACAGCGCGGAGGACGCGCTGATGCGCCTCAAGACTCTGGCGTCCATGTCCGAGGTCGAGATCCCCTTCGAGGCGCTGCACGACCAGATCAACAGCGCCATCGACGTCATCATCCAGCTCACCCGCTTCGCCGACGGCGCCCGCCGCATCACCGAGATCGCCCTCCTCGACAGCCACGGCAGCGAGCCGTACCGCCTGGCCACGGTCGCCCGCTTCAGCCCGCAGCCCATAGCGGCCGACGGCCGGATCTACGGCGTCTTCGAGTACTTCCCGCTCTCGCGCCGCACCGCCGACCGCCTCTACATGGCGAGCCAGCCCCTGCCGCAGGCCTTCGGCGTCGCCCAGAGCACGGAACACCTAGCCCTCAGAGAAGCCAGCAGGTAGGGACCGACCCCATGGATCTCCAGACGATCGTCACGCTCACCACCGGCATCACCCTGCTGACCTGCGTCCTGGGTGTCGCCGGCGTGCACGCCTACGTTACGGGCAGGGCACAGCGCGCGGCCCTGGTCGACCGGCTGTCGTCGACCGGACAGATCCCGCTCGGCCGCGCCCGCCGTTTCCGCGGCCTGGACCGCAGACTGCGCCGCACCCGTCTCGGCCGCAAGCTCGAACTGCGGCTGGCGGCAACCGGGTTGGACATGACGCCGGGCGAGTTCTTCGTCTACATGCTGGCCACGGTGGCCGCCCTCTGGCTGATCGGCCAGGCCTCCCTGGCGCCCTTCTTCGGGCCGATCGCGGGGCTGCTCGGCATCGGGGTGGCGATCCAGTTCCTCAACTGGCAGCGCCAGAAACGCATCGAGAAGTTCATCAACCAACTCCCCGAACTGGCCCGCATCATGGCCAACGCGACCCACGCGGGACTCGCCCTGCGCACCTCGATCAGCATGGCGGCGGAGGAACTGGAGGCACCGGCCGGGGAGGAACTCGCCAAGGTGGCCAACCAGTTGGCCGTCGGCGCCTCGATGGACGACGCGCTGGGCGAGCTGGCGGACCGCCTCCCGTCC
The DNA here is from genome assembly GCF_040655035.1 of Streptomyces sp. NPDC050549. NCBI lineage: Bacteria > Bacillati > Actinomycetota > Actinomycetes > Kitasatosporales > Streptomycetaceae > Streptomyces > Streptomyces sp. NPDC050549. The sequence goes on along the minus strand of NZ_JBFAJD010000009.1, from coordinate 222,744 downwards.
CGTGAACTCGTCGTCCTCGTCACGACGTTGGTGCTCTCCAACCGGGCCGGCGGTCAGGTGGTCAGCGCCCTGCGCAACCTCACCGAGACCCTGGAGGAACGCAAGGAGACCCGCCGCGAGGTACGCACCCAGCTCTCCCAGGTCAACATGACCTCGTACGCCGTTCCGGTGATGGGCGTGGGCGCCCTCTTCCTCATGAACGGCGTGAAACCCGGTGCCCTGGAACGGATGACGGGCTCCCCGATCGGCCAGGCCTGCGTGATCATCGCGTTCGGGCTGTACGCGGTCGGCTTCGTCCTCATCCGCCGCCTGTCCCGCATCGACGTCTGAGAGGGGGGACCTGATGACGGCAATAGTCCTCGGACTGGTCATGGGCCTCAGCGTGTGGGGGATCTTCGCCGGCATCCGCATGTACCGCGCGGACGCGAAGCTCCCGACCGACCTGGTCCTGGCACTGGAGGTCGGCTCGACCCGCACCGGCGCGGTCGACTCCCTCATCGACCGCATGGGCATGCGCTACGCCCCGACGGTGCTGCGCCTGATGGGCCCCAAGCAGGTCGCCAAGTACCGCCGCAAGATCGACCTCGCGGGCAACCCCGGCGGCCTGACCCTCGACCGCTACGCGGCGCGGCGGGCGGTGTACGGCTTCCTCGGGGGCGTCGGCGGCCTGGTGTTCCTGGCGAAAGGGAACTACCTCCTTGCCCTGATCCTCTTCGCCTTCGGCGCGTTCTGGACGGAGGTCGGCATCTGGTCGGCGATCCGCATCCGCAAGGACGTGATCGAACGGACCCTGCCCGACTTCCTCGACGTACTGGCGGTGGTGGTGAGCGCGGGCCTCGGCTTCCGTCAGGCCCTGGACCGGGTCGCCTCGAAGTACGAGGGCCCCTGGGCGGACGAACTCCGCATCACCCTCCGCCAGATGGACCTCGGCATGAGCCGTCGTGCCGCGTTCGCGGAACTGCGGCGGCGCAACGACAGCGAGCAGGTCGCCATGTTCGTCACGGCGTTGCAGCAGGGCGAGGAGCTGGGCGCGCCGATCGTCGACACGCTGGTCGCCCTGGCGAAGGACATGCGCCGCACGGACGCGCAGAACGCGCGGAGGAAGGCGGCTCGTGCGGTCCCCAAGGCCACGATGATGATCACCACGTTCATGGTCCCGGCCACGATGCTGCTCCTCGGCGCGGGCCTGCTGCTCGGCTCCGGCACGGACTTCAGCACGATCACGGGCAAGTAGGGGACGGGGGCGACGGGCGGATGGCGACGACGGAGGAACGGAACCGTACGAGACTGCTGCGACGGCGCCCCAAACCGGCGGAGATCACGACACCGCCGGCGGGAACCGTCCTGCCCGACCACGTGCGGTCCGGGGCAACGGACATACCGGTTACGACGGTGACGCCTGCGTTGCCGCCGGGGTGGACACCGGTGGGGCCGGGGGGACCGGGGGGACCGGGGGGACCGGGGGCGAGGCTGCCCGCGGTACCGACGCAGCGGCCGGCGGTGTCGGGGATGCCGAAGGCGGGGCAGCCGGCCGGCGGCGGCGGTCTGATGCCTGACGGCGGCGGACGGATGCCTGAGGACGTACGGCTGGCCGCCGACGGCGAGGGCGCCCCACAGGGGCCGCCCGCACCCGACGACGAAAGTGCCACGGACCGTGCGGGTGGGAAAACGATCCCGGCCGAAGGCCGGGGCGTGGCTCTCCCCATCCAGATCAGCGCCCTACAAGCCATGTGCCGGCAGGTGTTCGGCTTCCGCCTCGCGATGATCGCCCTCGCCGCCCCCTCCGCCCTCCTCAACGCCAACCCCGGCGTGGCCACCCGCCTCGTGGGCGCAGCCGTCGTCGTCACCTTCATGGCCTCCTACGTCCTCTTCAGGGACTGGGAACGCTTCGGCCCCCTCCTCCTCCGCCACCCCTCCCTCCTGGCCCTGGACACCCTCTTCGCCGCCCTGCTCCTCATCTCCGCCGGCCCCACCAGCACCCTCGCCTACGTCAGCGTCTGCACCCCCCTGCTCGCCGGCATCGTCTACGGCTGGCGCGGCGCCGGCTGCTTCGCCGGTCTCCAGGCCGTGATCCTGCTCCTGGCGCAGACCGCCGCGGCCGACGCCCACCGGGGCGTCGCGGAAGCCTCCCTCCTCCCCGGCCTGTGCGTGATCGCCGGCGCGGTGGGAGTGACCCTGCGCAACCTGATGCTCCGCTTCGGCGAAGCGACGACGGCGTTGACGACGGTCCAGGCGAGGCTGGCCGTAACAGAGGCGGTGGGCGCCGAACGGGCCCGCCTGGCCCGCGAGTTGCACGACTCGGTGGCGAAGACCCTGCACGGCGTGGCACTCGCGGCGGACGGCCTGGTGGGCTCGGCGGGCGCGGACCGCATGGACCCGGCCCTGGTGAAACAGCAGGCGGAACTGGTGGCCCGCTCGGCACGCCGGGCCGCCGCGGAGTCCCGCGAACTCCTGGCGGACCTGCGCCGCGAGTCCGACCCGGGCGAGGGCACGGACGTACTCGTCGAACTGGCCGCCCGCACCAGGGACTTCAGCACCAGAACCGGCCTGCCCACGACCTACCGCCCCACCGGCGAACACGGCGTGCCACCGGTCCCGCCCGCCGTGGCCCGCCAGCTCCTCACCATCGCGACGGAAGCGATGGAGAACGCCCACCGCCACGCGACCCCCACCAAGGTCGACGTACAGGCCGGAGTCCACGACAACCTCCTCCGCATCAGCGTCTACGACGACGGCCGCGGCCTCCCTCCCGGCACGACCCTCGAACAGCTGCGCAGGGCGGGCCACTTCGGCCTGGTCGGCATGGTCGAGCGGGCCGCGTCGGTGGGCGCCCGCATCCGCATCGGCCGGGGCGGTCACCCCCAGGGCACGGAGGTCCGCCTGGAACTCCCGCTGGAAGCCCTGACGGCGAAGACGTAGCGGGACTCGAAGCTTCCTTCCCCATCCCCCCACACACGACGACCCGAGAGGAGGCAGCCATGCCGGACCACACGACGCCCCACCCCGGCGCGCCGCAGCCGAACCCGTTCCCGAACTTCCCGCAGCCCACGCCGAGTTCACCCCTTCGGGTGGTGGTGGCCGACGACAACCCGGTGGTCCGGGCCGGCCTCACGGCACTCCTCTCGGGCCGCGCGGACATCACGGTCGTGGCGGAGGCGGCGGACGGCCGCGAGGCCTACGAGGCGGCCCGGCTGCACCGCCCCGACGTGGTCCTCCTGGACGTACGCATGCCCGGCGTGGACGGCATCTCCGCGCTCCCGTACCTGGTGGGGATCGCCCCGGTCGTGATGCTCACGTACAGCAGGGAGTCGGAGATCGTCCAGGAGGCGCTGCGCCGAGGGGCGGGCGGTTATCTGGTCCACGGCGAGTTCACGGCGGACGAACTGGTCGCCGCCGTAAGGGACATCAGGCAGGGCAGGGCCCACTTCACACCGTCGGCGGCGGGAGCGCTCCTGGCCCGACTGCGCCAGGAGCGTACGGGCCCGGCACTGCCGGAGGGACTGGGCTCATACGAGCCTCAACTAAGTGCGAATGCACACGTGATGGAACCCTCTACATCCATGCCATCACTGACTTCAAGCAAAGGGCTTTCGCAACTGCAACCGAATGTGGGACAGTTGTCGTCGGACAGGTCACGGTTCCAACTGAGCGCGAGGGAGGCGGAGATCATGGACCACATCGCGTCCGGCATGACCAACCAGCAGATCGCCGCCACCTGCTTCATCTCCGAGAAGACCGTCAAGAACCACATCAACCGCATCTTCGCCAAACTCCACAGCACCAGCCGCTCCGAGGCGGCGGCCAAGTGGCTGGGTACGGCGCCGGGTTCGGCCAGAGGGCTGGGGTGACCTGTGATGGCGGGACGAGACACCGATTGGGCCCGGGATTGGGCCCTGGGGCCCTCTGGCGAAACAGGTGTTGAGGCATACCGTTCTCATGTCGAAAGCGGCACCGGCGACGAGGAAGCCGGTAACGCGTCACTCGGAGGGGAACACCATGAGCGACCTGATGCTGAAGACCGCCGTCGCGACCAAGGCGCGAGTGAACGGCTGGAAGAACACGACCGTCGAGGCTCTGCAGCGCCGTGCGGGCGACAAGGGGCAGACGGCGGTGGAGTACCTGGGCATCATCGCGGTGGTCGTGGCGATCGTGCTGGCGATCACGGGTACGTCCATCGGTCAGTCCATCAAGGACGCGATCACGAGCAAGATCTCCGAAGTCACCGGCGGTTGATACGGACCGGTAGGTCCAGCGACGCAGGGCAGGCCTTCCCCATCTACATCACGGTGGTGGCGGGTCTGCTCTTCCTCGCGTTCGCCTACGTAGCGGTCGGCCAGGCCGCGGTGAACCGGAGCGGTGCCCAGACGGCCGCCGACGCGGCGGCCCTCGCGGCGGCCCAGGACACCCGGGAACAGCTCGCGGGCGAGTGGGTGAAGGACGTACTCGACCCGACGAAGTGGCAGGAGATCTTCGACGGCGACATCGCGGGGCTCGTCGATTCGTGCGGGCGGGCCGGTCAGCTCGCGGCGCAGAACAAGGCCCACGTGACCAGTTGTCTGCCGCCTGCGGGGCTGCCCTTGGAGTACACGATCGGTGTCGAGAGCGACAAGCCGGTCGGAGACTCGATCATCCCCGGTACGGAGAGCACCTACTCGAAAGCCCATGCCACTGCCGAGATCGAGGCGCTGTGCACGTTCCCACCCCTCATTGTGGACGCCGGTGAGAACGTGCTGCCGAAGCTCACTTGCAAGGGCGGCAAAGAGTGGGACCTAGACCCGCTCCACCTCACCGATCTCCCCGGACCCGAGGACCTTTTCGACGTCCACCTGGCCGACTGACAAGCGAACGACGAGTGATGAAGGAAGCAGAGTCATGAGGATTTGGTTCACTTCGACGGCCCGCAGGGGGACGGTCGCGCTGGCTGTCGCGGCCGGTCTGGCCCTCGGCGCGGCCGGCTGTGGGAGTGGCGGCGACGACAAGAGGCCGGACACGTCGGCGTCGGCCTCCAAGAGCAGCGGTGGATCCGATCCAAGCGCTCAGGAGGGGCAGTCGGACGAGCCCCTGGCCGAGCTGAAAGGCTCCAACGGCCTGCTTCTGCAGCTCACTTCGGCCCAGCGGGACTCCGGCGGCTTCGTCACGGTGAACGGCGATCTGAAGAATGACGGGGACAAGACCCTGGTGATTCCGTCCGCGCTGAGCGGCAACGAGACCGAGATCATCAAGAATGGTCCGTCGCTGGGCGGCGCCACGCTAATCGACTCGAAGAGCAAGAAGCGGTACTACGTGCTGCGGGACACGGACGGCCGTCCGCTGACGACCACGGGCTTCACGACGATCAAGGCGGGCGACAGCCTCGACGTCTTCATGCAGTTCCCCGCACCCCCTTCGAGCACCACCGAAGTCTCCTTCGAACTACCGACGTTCTCCGTCGGTACGATCAAGATCTCTGGGTGAGGCGGCCGTGACCACCACCCGCCGCCTCCCCCTAGTCGTCACCGCCGCCACCCTCATGGTCGCCGCGAACATCGTCGGCGCGGTCACCGCCCACGCTGACGACACCCCGAGCCCCAGCGTCCCCCCGGGCACCGAGGTCTCCGCCTCCGCCCCGGTGCAGGTCGACCCGAACGACCCGGACCTGAAGCTCCCCGAGGGCGCCACGCTCGCCGCCCCCAAGGTCCTGGACATCAAGTCGGTCGTGGAGGACCAGGGCGGCGAGGAACGCCGGGAGGACACCAACTCGGACGTGACCTTCGCCCTTCAGGCCGAGGTCCTCTTCAGCAAGGACAGCTCCAAGCTGAGCGCCGCTGCGAAGTCCCGTATCGACGCGATCGCCGCGGAGATCAAGAAGCAGAACGCGACCACGGTCCGCGTCTTCGGCTTCACCGACAACCTCGGCTCCTCGGCCCACGGCGACGTCCTCTCCAAGCAGCGCGCCGACGCCGTACAGGCCGTCCTGGACGCGGACCTGAACGACCCGAACATCACCTTCGAAGTACGCGGCTACGGCGAGCAGTACCCGATCGCCGACAACTCGACGGAGGCGGGCCGCAAGAAGAACCGAAGGGTCGAGGTGACTTTCCCGCGCACGGAGAGCTGACCGCTTCCCCCGCCTCGACAGGGCGCTTGGAAGATCTGGGCCACCTGGCCTCTGCAAGGCCTGACGCCAGTCGTCAAAGCCGGCCCGGATCTTCCCGTTGTCCGAACCTCACAGCTTGCCGAAGACCACTCCCCGCCAGGTCCAGCCGGACCTGAGAACGGTGTCGCGCAGGGGCTCGCGCATGTCGGCGCTGTCGAAGCGGAAGGTCTCCGTCGCCTCCAGGTGACCGCCGGCACCACGCTCTACGGTCCACCGACGGCTGACGGTTCGGCTCGGTCCGCGTGTGTACTCCGATGTCACCTGGAGCCTCGTCGGAGTACCGACTCGGCTCACCTCCCACTGTTCCTCAAGGGCGCGCACCTCGTGCTCCTTGTGGTCCAGCCGCATCCGGATCCGGAGAGCGTGACTGATCTGGGACCGGACGAAGACCTGCTGCCAGGCTGGTTCCGTCAACCGCCACTCCGAGAGCAGGTCGCACTGCTCGCCGCCGCCGTAGCGGATGACGTAGGGCACCTCGGGCTGGTTGAGCCCGAGCAGTGCCTCCCGCAAGTCCAGCGCCGGGACTGGTGACACCCCTTCGGCTGGGTGCTGGGTGCCGGTGAGTTTGTCGAAGAGTCCCATGAGGCCAACCTATGAAGGCTGGGACGGCGGCACAAGCGTCGTCTCCCCTAGGAGACTACGGCGTTGCACTCTCGTCCGGACGGATGGTTCGCACCACGCTCCGGAAGTCATCCAGCAGAGCGAGATGCCGCGAAGCGGTGGAGGTGAGCATCAGGCGGATCACGGCCCGCTTGTGCGGATCGTTGACGTCGAGCAGGGAAAGGTACACCTGGGACTGGAGGAGGTCGTGGCTTCGCCGACCGAGGACGACCGAGAAGGCCAGGGTCTGAGTGAGGCCAGGAGCACCCGCGGAGCCGGTCTCACGTCGGTCGGTGACTCTGATCGACGCGACGGATTCACTCATGAGACTCACCGACTCGTCGGCGATGCGGGGCAGCGTCGCCGTGTCGGGACGGTACTCGCCGTCGACTGTGATGTTCGAGGTGAAGCCGGTGTCCGACAGCAGATGGACGGCGACGAACGCCGCGCCGGGTGCGCCGACTTCGTCCGGAGGAGCTGCTCGCCAGCCTTGAGGTACTTCGAACTGAATCGGGATCGGCAGGGTCGTCGGCATAGAGAGGTTCCTTCCTCCGAAGGCGCATCCGCGGCGCCGGGCCGCGTGAGCGATGGTTCAGAGCACGTCGGTGAGGGCTTCAGAACACGCTGGTGACCGCATGCCCGAACGAACTCACACCATGTCCCACGGCGTCGGCCAGGTCACCCGCAGTGTCGGCGACCTTGTCCGGGTCGACACTGAAGTCGAAGCCCACTTCTCCGCCAAGGGCGGGGGAGAGACCGACTTTGGTGCTGAATTCCCACACGTCTTCGTTGTTCTTGCCAAGATCCAGGCTTGCCTCGACACCGGGACCGGCCCACCCTTCGGCAGAGAAGCCCGCCGAGACTCCGCCGAGATCAGCACCGAACCCGCCGCCGCCCTTGGCGCCCGCGAAGGCGTCGCCACCCACGTGCACACCCTCTTTGCCGCCCCCTGCATTCAGGTTGGCCTCGGCACCCGCTGTGGCCTCGGCTTTCGCGGACACGCCAAACGGGCCGACATTGACTTTTCCCTCGGAGGAGCCCTCAGTCCCCGCGAAGGCGCTCGCGTCTCCTTGCGGGCCGCTCTGGGAGATGCCGCCGCTGGCGGCGCCCTTCGCGCCGGCGTAGGCATCGGCCTTTCCGTCGAGTGTCCACGGCCCTCTGGTGAGGGAGCCCTCTCCGCTCGCGCTGCCCAGGTCGGCGTGTGCCTCCGCCTCGCCGAGTTTGCCGGATGCGATGTCCGGTCCCTCCGCACTCGCCCCCGCGCCGAGGCCGGATGCCTCGGTCTTACCCTTGGACTTCCAACCGTCGGGTTTGGTCCGGGCAGCTTCGCGCCTGGCCTCGTCCTCGTAGGTCTTGATGTTGCCGTGGGCTTGACTGTTGAAGCCAGTAAGTGTGCCGTCGCTGACATCGGAGTCGATCACCACCCGAGTGAGGGCATTCTCGACTTCGGTGTCGGTGTCGCTCACCGCCTTCACGAGCCGATCGAGCTCCGCCTGCCATGAGACGACAGTCTGGCCCACTGTGTGCTGGTAGTCGGGGTCGTGGTGCAAGGCTGTGCGCTGGCCCTCGCTCAGCTTCGTGGTGTCGTAGGAGACCACGCCTTGCTCCGAGACCGTCATGCCCGCCTTGACAGCGTCCTCTCGGGCAGACTCCAGTTTCTTTCGGAGACTCGTGAAGTCCGTGTGCGCCTCACGCAGCAGTGAGGCCACTGCCTTGGCCTCGACCTGCGCGGCCTGGAACTGCTTGAGCGTGGCGTCGAAGCGTCCGCTCGCCGCGTCCGCGCTCAACCCCGACCAGCCCGGACTCAGGGTGATGCCGTAGACGTCCCGTCGGTAGGCGGACTCCTGCTTGTGGAGTTCCTTCGCCATTTCGTCCCAGCGCTCTGAGGCTGTTGTGAGCGTGGACAGATCGGTCGTCATGATCTCGCGATACGTCGGCACGGCTTCCTTGTTGTCATTGCCAAGCTGTCTGCGAGTCGAGGTCGCGGCCTAACTGAGCCCCGTGGCGTGCCCGTCAGTACCCGGAGAGTGCCGACATCGCGTTTGTGTCCGACCCGACCTGGAAGTCCGTGGTCTGCAATGTGGTAGTGGTGCTGCGCAGCGCTGCCTTGTCCGATCCGAGCTTGTTCATCAGGTTTGTCACCTGGTCCCCCCAGGCCGTATGAGCCTTTTTCAGCGCTCCCGAGGCGCGCCATCCGTCGCGGAATTCCTTGACCGCCCCGTTGGTTTCCGTGTCCGCGTGGCCTGCGGCTTTGCGTGTGTCGGGCTCGATGCGCTGCTCAAGGGCGTTGGCCGCTGCCTGTTTCTGGGCCGGTGAGGAAACGAGCTTTTTCTGACCGTCGGGCAGTCCCTGAGAAGTCGGGGAGCCTCCGACATCGCCCGGCATCTGGTTCAGCCGCATCCCGATGGGTTGTGTCGTCGCGCTGCTGTTCGGATCCGCCCCTGTCATCAGCCTTACCCTATCGCGCTACCGCTTTCCAGTGCTGGTACGGCGTGTATCCCGACCACGACGATCCGATCGCTACCGTAGTGGCTTTGTTCCCTCGCTCGCATAACGGAATCGGGTTCAACTATCCGTGGTCGCTGGTTAGTTCGAGGCCGGAGAAGCCTTGTCGTCGGCTTTGAAGTCGTAGTGGATCTGGCCGCCGCTGACAGAGGTGACCTTGACCGTCACACCCAAGGTGCTGCCGTCGTCCGCCGTGAGCGTGCAGCGCGAGGTGGTGCCGATCTTTCCGACGAGGTCCTCGGGGCAGGAGACATCCGGTTTCGACTGCCCTGTGACGGCGGCGAGCTTTTCGGAGAGCGTGCTGGAAAGCTTGTCCGCGGACAGCTTCGGCGACGTGGACTTCTTGACCTCGACGGAAGCCGAACAGCCCAACAGCAGCGTGCTGGCCGCGATGGCCGCGAGGATCGACATGCCTGTGGTCATCGAGACTTTGAACATCGTGTACTCCTGGTCGGCAGGTCGGGTGAGAAGACCGGAAGAGCATACGAGGCGCCGTACTGCCAGGCCTGAATGGTCTGGGCAGACGGCTCGAAACGACTCGACCGTCGAAAGCCCCCTCTACAACAAGTGGTCAGCTTTCCCCGCCTTGATGTCCCGGATGAGGGTGCGGAGCGCATCGCGGCTGTCGGTGAGGTACTGGTCCTCCTGTCCGGCGACCGCGATGTAGGCGTTGCCTTCGGTGTCGGTGCCTATGCGGAAGCAGTTGTTGCCTTCGGCGCAGAAGGGCTCTTCCCAGGTGATCTTGGCCATGACGGCTCCTCAGAGTTGACGGGCGATGCTGTGGATGAGGTCTCGTGACGCCCGCGAGTCCAGTGACTTGGCGTGCCACCAGTCCATGTGGTCCCGGTATTTGGCGAGTTGGGCATCGGCGTGAGTGAACTCGCCGCCGTGAGCCGAGTCCAGTTGGACGGTGTCGAGTTGGGGGACGGCACCGTCCGCGTACAGCACCGCATGCCCCGCCCCGGGGAACGCGCCGACCTCGACGGTGAGGACCTGCACCTCGACGTTCTTCCGCTCGGAGACCTCGCACAGGTGCAGGAGCTGCTCCCGAGTCGTACGGCGTCCGCCGAACTGCATGCGCAGGGCCCACTCGTGGACGTAGGCGACGTACTCGACGGGGTTGTCCCGCTCCAGGACTTGTTGCCGCTGCACGCGCTGGGCCACCCGCAGTTCCACTTCCGATCCGGGCAACGGAGGTAGGGCGGCGTCGAAGACGGCGCGGGCGTATCCGCTCAGCTGGAGGAGTCCGGGGACGTGCACGGTCTGCAAGGTTCGCAGCCGGGTGGCGAACCACTCCAACTCGGCTACGTCCAGCAGCCCTTGGGGCAGGTTCCCCCGGTACTGCTCCCACCAGCCGCGCTGCCGGGAGTCGGCCATGGCGACCAGCCCGTCGATGTATCCCTGGTCCGCGCAGTCGTAGTTGCTTGCGAGTATCCGGATGCGCTCGGGGGAGAGGGCCCGGATGCCCGACTCCATGTTGGACACCTTCGTACGGTCCAGCCCGAGCAGCCCGGCGGCGTACTCCGTGGTCTTGCCCGCCGCGAGCCGCATCTTCCGCAACTCGGCCCCCAGGCGCCGCTGTCGCTCGGTGGGTGTGGGCCGTGTCGGCATCGGCATCTTCCTCCCGTTTGGTCAGGGTCAGTCTGCCCCCTGCCTGGCGTAGTGGTCCAACTCGAAGGAGGCAATATTCATGAATACGTGGCACGTGTGCCACGTGTAGCTCTACATTCAGTGACGGATCGACTACGACCCCTCCGCTCAACGGAAGCGCATCACGCGTGCCCGCCCACAATCTCCTCCCCTGGGAGGGGTGGGCCCGCGTCAGGGAGACAGGCCACCGTGCGGAGCCACAACACACCCTCTGACCAAGGGAGTTGCCATGACCTGCTCGACCCCGACCCGAGCCGACCTGCCGTCCGAACCCCCGGCCCCCGAAACCCTCGCCTACAGCCTCACTCTCCCCGCCGCCCCGCACACCCCATCGATCGCCCGCGCGGCGACACGCGCGGTGCTGAGGGCCCACGGCCTCCAGGACGTGACCGACGCCGCGGTGCAGGTGGTGAGCGAACTGGCCGCGTGCGCCTGCCGGTTCACGCCGACCGCCGAGGTGTACGTATCCCTCCGGTACCGCGACGGCGCCCTGCGCGTGAACCTTTACGACGGGCACCCCCGCCACACCCACGCCCGCCTCTCCGCCGCCTGTGACGCTCGGCGCCAGGCGACCCTGCGGGTGCTGGCCTGTGTGGTCCGGGCCTGCGCCGGCGACTGGGGTTTCGGCGACGCGCGCGAGCCGGGCGGCGGGACCCGGATGTGGGCGGTGCTGCCGCGCGCGGGCGCACGGGGTTACTTGAGCCATGGACGCACGTATGAGTGACAGCGCTCCGGGATCTGGGTCCCCACTTTGCGCGCCCCGTTACGTTCGCGGAGTGACCGAGCCGTACGTGATCGAACTGGAGCCTGAGGTGAGGGCCTGGCTGGAGACCCTGCCTCCACAGCACTACCGTCAGGTGGAGGAGAAAGCCGAGCTGCTGGGCGGGTCTCCGACGACCTTGAGTGAACCGCACTCCCGCAACCTGGGAGAGGGCGTCAAGCGCGCCAAGCTGGCGAAGGAGCTGTGCGAAGCTGAGCACGGACCTGCCCATGACGAGTTCACTCGTGAGTTCCGGGAGGAGCTGTGAACCACACCCGCTGGAAGCTGTCGCGGGAACGGCGAGCCGCGGAAGGCCACGTCGAGCCCCCTGACGTGCTCGCCGAGCGTGAGCAGATCCGGCTTGCCCACGAACTGGGGCAACTGGTCTACGACCGTCGTACGGCCCTGGGGCTTACTCAAGCGGTTCTGGGCGAGCGGCTCGGCATGAATACGGACGACGTTGAGGCAGTCGAGTTGGGCGGCATGCTCCCCCTCACCGCGGATCTGCCGGTCAGGCTTTCCACAGCGCTCGATGTCACGGTGGACCTCCATGTGGTCGCGAAAGGTCACAACAGAGTCGTGTTCGACGACCACGCGGCGTGAGCGGCCGAGCGGGTGACCTCGTCCAGCAGATTTCGACGCCGAGGTGATGGACCGGGCGTGGCCCCTGTTGGTCGAGCGGTTCGGGCACCGCCGCACCAGCGTTTGACATAGGTAGGAGAGCCGTGGCCTTCGGGGTGGGTCTCGAACCGAGGGAACCACCGGGGGATTGGGCACCGATTTGGGCCCACAGACCCATCTCGGGCACTCGTACCGTCCCTAGCCTCAACCCTGTTGTGGGCCAATGCCGGTGAGACCGGCGGGAGTTGCCACCCAGGGGGAGACATGGCGTCGGTCGGCGGGATATCACGGCCAGGACCGAGCGGGCGGCGCGAGATGCCCGCCCCGCTCGCCACCGCACTGGTGCTGGTGTACGCACTGCTCGCGGTCACCGTCGTCGGCGGCCTCGGCGTCCTGCTGACCGCCGCGTCGTACGACACACTCGACGGCCAGGTCGTCGCCCTCGTCGCCTACGCCGCCGCGCCGGGCGTCCTCGGCTGGTGGCTGGCCCGCCGCAGCTGGGAGGGCGGGACCCGGATCAGGCTCGGGCTCCTCGCCGTACAGGGCTGGTTGATCCTCGGCGGTGTCGTCAACCTCACCTCCGGATCCGCCCGCGGCGGCCTCCAGCTCTTCCTCCCGGTCGTCATCGCGTTCCTCCTGTTCCGCCCCGAGAGCCGCCAGTGGTACGGCCTCGCCGGACTGGAACGCGTCGAGCGCCGCCCGTTCTCCCTTGCCCGGCTGATCCGTTGGCGCCGGGACGAGGGGCAGACTGCGGTGGAGTACGCCGGATTCATCGCGATCGTCGCCGCCATCATCACCGCCCTGCTGGTCACCGGCCTGGGCACGCAGATCTTCAGCGGCATCCAGTCGGAGGTCTGCAAGGTCACCGGCACGGCCTGCGGAACCGGCACCACAACCACCGGGACCGACACAACGGGCGCCGACAAGCCCGCTCCTGCCGCCGACAAGCCCGCCCCCGCCGACGACAAGAAGGACGACAAGAAGGACGACAAGGGCGGCGGAGACGGCAGCGACGACGGCTGCTTCTCCGGCGTGGGCGCCTTCTTCGGCTGCGCCGGCGACCAGGTCAAACAGGTCGGCCAGGGCCTCTTCGTGGACGGTGTCTGGGGCGACCTCACCGGTATCTACGACATGGTCCGCCACCCCATCGACACCGTGAAGGGCATCGGCGACTACGGCAAACAGCTCGGCGACGACTGGTCCAAGAACTCCAAGGACGCCGGAAAGAAGTGGTCCGACGGCGACTACGGCGGCGCCCTGTGGGACTGGGGCAGCGCCTCCGTGAAGACCGGAGGCACGGTCCTCTACGACGTGTTCATCGGCGACGACGTCGCCAAGGACTGGAAGAACGGCGACAAGACCCGCGCCGTCACCCACGTCCTGTGGAACGTCGGCTCCCTCTTCATCCCGGGCTACGACGGCGCCAAGATCGTAGAAAAGGTCGGCGACCTGGGCAAGATCGGCAAGTTGGGCAAGCTCGGCGAACTCGCCGAGAAGGCGGCCAAGGCGGCGGAGGACGCGAAGAAGGCGGCCAAGGCCGGGGACGTGGCGGGCGCCGAGAAGGCGGCCAAGGAGGCCGACGAAGCGGCCGAGGCAGCGGAGAAGAAGGCCCGGCAGACCGGCTGCCTGGTCGGCGCACCCAGCCACCGGATCCCGTACGGCGAAAGCGGCGGCCGCACGCTCGGCGGCACCGGCACGGGCACCACGGTCCTGGCCGCCGGTAGCTCGCCGTATGTCGTACTCGCTCAGGGCAAGGACTGCGACGAGGACGCCGAGAAGGAGGCCGAGGAGGCCCGTAAGCAGGCGGACGAGGCCGACGAGGCGGCCGGGCGGATGACCAAGGAAGAGGTCGAGGCGGCCAAGAAGCCGACCGTGAACCAGGGCGACCCCAAGAAGTTCAAGGACCACTTCCTGCGCCACAAGAAGCTGCTGGAGGACGCGCTGGGCACCAAGTACAAGAAGCTCAAGGAGGACGGCCCGCGCTTCCTCCAGGACATCGAGGCCAACATCAAGAACGGCACGTTCAAGCTCGTCGGCAAGGGCACGCTGAAGAAGGGCGAGGCGGAGGGCCTCATTTACCGTGGCAAGGGCGTGACCGTCGTCCTGCACGAGAACGGCGACTTCTGGACCGTCCTGAAGTCCGGCGAGGGCCTCGACACGTCCCTCCAGATCACCAAGAAGGCTGAGTGACCGAATGACAGGAATGAGCAGCGCGGAGGACGTGCTCCGCCGGCGCCGCGTCACGGATGTCCTGGTGCCGGGCCGGATCGACCGGGACGAGACGATGTCCCGGTTCGTCCCCCAGCCGCTCGTCGTCTTCGTCCTCCTCGACGAAGGGGCCCTGCGCCTGGAATCGGTCGGCGGCTACGGCCAGTTGGAGGTCCGGGTGGTGGACAGGGTCACCCTGGCCGGCGTCGACCTCTACGCGGCCATCGAGGAGGAAGGCGACGAACTCGCCCTGGCCTCCCAGGGCGAACAGCTCTTCGGCGACAGCTGGGACCGCCTCCGCTGCACGGCGGTCCGCGCCTTCACGGATGCAGGCTCGAACCCCGAGGAGGGTGTGGTCAAATGCCTCGCCCTCGAACTGGAGTCCCGCTACTGGCTCTTCTTCGATCCGGCGTGGCCCTTCGGCATCAGAATCGGCAACGCCGAGGACATGCGCCGCTGGGAGGCGGAGTACGGGGAGCACTCCGGCCGGAACGCGGGGACCCGCCGCCCCGGAACGACCTGACCGGGGAAAGGAAGCGGAAGTTGGAGGAGCTGGGAGAACGCCCGCTGCTGCTCGCGAACCTCCTCCTCGTGGCGGAGCCGCGCCCCGCCGAACTCCGCCGCGCCCTCGCGGACTTGCTGGACCTGCCCGAGGAGGCCGTCGACGTGGCGCACCAGGACTGGGACCAGGAAGACCGGAACTGGGCGGCCCCGGTGCTCTGCACCTACTGCCCGCTGCCCCCGGGCGACCTGGCGCTCTCCCTCGACATCACCGTCACCGCCCCGGCCGCCGGCGACTTCACGGAAGCGGACCTCGCCCTCGGTCTCGCGGCCAGGGTGGGCAGTTCGGTCCTCTACCCCGCCGAGTCCTACCCACCGAGCGCCACTTGGGCGGCGGTCCCCGACGGCCGTACGGTCAGATGCAGCATCGAGCCGGTCGAGACGGGCTACGGCGCGGATGCCGTCCTCTACCCGTTCCGCGTCTACGACGTGGCAGCACAGGTACCGGACCTGCCCCCTACGGCCCCGTCTCCACCGTCACCTCAGCTCCCACCTCCAACCCCCACCCCGCCATGACCCCCGCCTCCGCCTCCAGCACATGTCGGGACCGGATCCGCGGCAGGCCCAGCCGCCCCGGCCTCATCGTGTGGACGGCGATGACCTCCAACTTCCGGTTCAGGTACGCCACATCGATCGGGAAGCGCATCCGGAACGTGTGCACGCTGCTCGCCGGTGAGAGCAGCATCGCCCCGTCGATCCCGTCCCGGCCGAGCAGCCCCTTCGTGCGGGCCCGGTAGGAGGTCGCGAGCTCCAGCGGAACGGCAACCGCGCCCGCGGCCCCCCGCACGATCAGCATCCCCCGCCCGTCACTCCACCGTCGTCCCATACCGGGCCACCTCTCCGCGCCACCGCCACTCCGGATCCACAGCCGTCCCATCCGGTGTCGACCGACCGTATCCGTCCCTGACTGGGCCCCACATGGGCCCACGGACCCATGTCCCGCCCGCCGCCACCCGGATATCGTCCCCGCGTGCGCCTGATTCTGATCGTCGTGGGTGCCCTGTGGGGCGCGTGGTCGGGCCTCCTGCTGCCCCGCGCCGCCCACCGCCTCTCCGTCGAGGCCGAGGAACCCTGGAAGGAACACTGCCCCGACGGCCACCTGATCAAGGGCCCGTTCGACGGCTGGCTGGGCCGCGCCCGCTGCAAGGGGACCGGCGACATCGACATCAGCACTTACGGCCCCAGCACCCCCGCCGTATCCACCGTCACCGCCCTCGTCTGCGCGATCCTCGCCGCGGCCACCGGCCCCCACCCCGAACTCGTCGTCTGGCTGTTCGCCGCCCCCGTCGCCGTTCTTCTCGCGCTCGTCGACTACCGGGTGCACCGTCTCCCCGACGTCCTCACCCTCCCCTTCGCCGCCGCCACCCTCGCTCTCCTCGGTGCCGCGGCCCTGCTGCCCGCCGGCGCCGGCTCCTGGCTCACCGCCCTGCTCGGTGGACTCACCCTCGGCGCCGGATACTTGGTGCTGTATCTCATCAACCCCGCCGGCATGGGCTTCGGCGATGTGAAGCTCGCCCTCGCCCTCGGCACGGCCCTCGGCTGGTACGGCTGGCCGGTGCTCGTCACGGGGGCCTTCGCGGGAGTGCTGTACGGCGCGCTGTACGGACTCGGCATGGTCGCCCTGCGCCGGGCGGGCCGTAAGACTGCGATCCCGCTGGGGCCGTTCATGCTCGGCGGCGCGCTCACGGGCGTGGTGCTGGGAGCGTTCGCGGTGGCGTGAGACGCTGACGAACCGGGTTCTGTACTAGGTGACGAGGGGACGAGGTGACGTACCCGTGCGGAAGATCTCCTACATGATGTCCGTGTCTCTCGACGGTTTCCTGGAGGGCCGCGACCGGGACATCAGCTGGCATCTGGTCGACGACGAACTCCACCAGCACATGAACGACACCCTCAGGCCCATGGGCGCCTTCGTCGACGGCCGGGTCACCCACGAACTGATGGCCGCCTACTGGCCCACCGCCGACGCCGACCCGGACGCCTCCGCGGTCACCGCCGAGTTCGCCGCCATCTGGCGGGACAAGCCGAAGACCGTGTACTCGCGGACGCTGCCCAGCGGTCCCGCCGAGTGGAACACGACCATCGTGTCCGAGGTCGTCCCCGAGGAACTGCGCGCCCTCAAGGAACAGCCCGGCGGAGACCTCTGTCTCGGCGGCGCCGACCTCGCCGCCACCTTCCTCCGGCTCGACCTCGTCGACGAGATCAAGGTGTACGTCCACCCGGTCCTCATCGGCCGCGGCAAACGCATGTTCCCCGAGGCCGACACCCACACCGCGCTCCGCCTCGCCGAGACCCACACCTTCGGCAACGGGGTCGTCCTGCTGCGCTACGAACTGGCCGCCGCGTAAAGCTGTTGTCCGTGGTGCTCTCACCGGATAGGAAGAACCCATGACTGGACTCGGCGCGGTGTTCCGTCCCCAACTGCCCCCCGAGCGACTCCGCGTGGTGGTCGAACTCGCCGACGCCTCGGGGCTCGAAGAGCTCTGGCTGTGGGAGGACTGCTTCCGCGAGGGCGGGATCTCGGCCGCGGCGGCGGCGCTCGCCTGGAGCGAGCGGGTGCGGGTCGGCGTGGGACTGCTGCCGGTCCCGCTGCGGAACGTCGCCATCACCGCGATGGAAGCGGCGACCCTGTACCGGCTGTTCCCCGGGCGCCCGGTCCTCGCCGTCGGACACGGCGTACAGGACTGGATGGGCCAGGTCGGCGCACGCGCCGAGTCCCCGGTGACCCTGCTGCGCGAGCATCTCGACGCGCTGCGCGCCCTGTTGCGCGGAGAACGGCTCACGACCCAGGGACGCTACGTCAAGCTCGACGACGTAGGCCTCGACTGGCCGCCGGCCGCTCCCGTCGAGATCCTCGCCGGCGCCGGCGGCCCGCGCACCCTCCGCCTCTCCGGCGCCGCAGCCGACGGCACGGTCCTCACCGCGTCCACCGCACCGGACGGCGTCCGGCGGGCCCGCCAACTCATCGACGAGGGACGGGAGTCGGCGGGCCGTACCGAAGCGCACCAGGTCGTCGTCTATCTCCTCACCGCCACCGGACCGGGCGCCGCCGCCCGCCTTCGCGCCGAACTCGCCGAAGAGGGCCTGGAGTCGGTCCCCGACCTCGGTGTCGCCGGCGACGCGGACGCCGTGGCGAAGGCCGTCCAGCGCCTCGCCGAGGCCGGCGCCGACACGGTCGTCCTCCAGCCCACGGGCGACGAACCCGACCCGGAGGCCTTCGTACGCTTCGCGGCGGAGGAGGTCAGGGCACTCGTCCCCTGACCGTCCCGCGCTGCTTCGAAAATCGGCAGCGCCCCCTGACACCGCCCTGCGACCATCGCCCCATGGGCAACAGCAGGAGCTTTGAGGATCTTGTCGCGGAGGGGACCGCCGTCCCCACCGAGGGCTGGGACTTCTCGTGGTTCGAGGGGCGGGCCACCGAGGAACGGCCTTCGTGGGGATACGCGCGCTCCGCCGGGGACCGGCTCACCCGTGCGACCACCGCCCTGGACGTCCAGACCGGGGGAGGGGAGGTCTTCGACTTCGCCCTGGGCCGGGCCGCCGGCCGGCCCCCGATGATGGTCGCCGCCACCGAGGGCTGGCCGGCGAACGTCGCCAAGGCCACCGAGCTGCTCCGCTCGCGCGGGGTCGTGGTGGTGGCGGTGGACGAGGATGCCCCACTGCCCTTCGCGGACGCGGCCTTCGACCTCGTCCTGAGCCGCCATCCGGTCCGCGCCCACTGGCCCGAGATCGCCCGCGTCCTGCGCCCCGGCGGCACCTACTTCGCCCAACACGTGGGCCCCCGCAGCGCCTTCGAACTCGTCGAGCACTTCCTCGGCCCCCAGCCGGAGGCTGTGAGCGGTGCCCGCGACCCCGAGCGCGAGCGGGCGGGCGCCGAGGCCGCGGGGCTGGAGGTCGTCGGCCTGCGGGCGGAGCGGCTACGCATGGAGTTCTACGACATCGCGGCCGTCGTGCACTTCCTCCGCAAGGTGATCTGGATGGTCCCGGACTTCACGGTCGCGGCCTACGAGGCCCAACTCCGCTCCCTGCACGAGCAGATCGAGGCCACGGGGCCGTTCGTGACCCACAGCACCCGGCACCTGTTCGACGTGCGCAAGCCGCTCGTGTGACGCCCGCCTGATTCAGGCATGCGGCCCGGAGGTCACCTTCCCGATCACCAACTCCGCCCGCGCCTCCAGCACTTCGCCCACCCGCTCCGTCCGCTCGCCCAACTCCCTTTCCTGCCGCGCCGTCAGCTGTCCCAGCGGCTCCACGGTGACGGTCGTACGCCGTCCGTGTCTGCGCTGGTGCCAGACCCCGGCGACCACCCCGTCGACCAGCAGTACGGGGTGGTTGCCGGCCTGCCCGCCCGCCAGCGCCCGCCGGTACGCGGCACCCGGGAACAGCGTCTCGCGGGGCTGGGCGGCGATGACGTAGGCGTCGAAGTAGGGGAGGAGGCGCACGCCCCGGGCGGGTTCCTCGGGGAACACCGTGTCGCCCGCCGCCAGCCACGCGCGCGTGCCCGCGAAGTCGACCTCCTCGATCCCGCCCTCGGCGGCGCAGGTCTCGAAGAGCGCCGTCGCCCAACCTCCGGGCGCCGCAAGCCATTTGGCGAAATCCGGTGGGGTCGCCGGACCGTAGGCGCGCAGATATCGCCCTACGAGGGTGCGCAGGGCCTCGGCCGTGGCGAGCGGGGTGAAGCGGGGCGGGCGGGTGTAGGTGACTTTGCGGCCGCGGTTCGGGCCGAAGCACAGGGCGCCGGACTGGCCGGCGCGGTGCAGGACCTGGCGCCAGCGCGGCCACAGGTCCTGGAAGGCCGGCATCACCCGGTCCCCGGCCCATGGACCGGTGCGGGCGACGACCGCCTCGTCGAGTTCGTCGATGGTCAGGGTCCGTCCGTCCAGGGCGTCGGCGACGGCCGCGACCACCTCGGTGGCCTGTGCGTCGGTGAGCCGGATGTCGGGGGCGAACCGGCCCGTGCCCGGGATCGCGGTCAACGCGGCGCTCCACAGCGGGAGTTCGCCGGTGGGCAGCAGATGGACGGTCCCGCGCGGGCCGTGGGCCTTGAGCAGCGAGGCGGGCGAGCCGTCGGCCTGCCACAATGCCGCTCGCACGTCCGTCCGGGTCCGCCCGGCGGCCCGTACCCCCACCGACACCTCGGCCGCCGACAGCACCTGCGCGTGGGCGGCGAGCATCGACGCCACCACGTCGGCGACCGGTGTGCCGGTCCCGGCCGGGGTGTCCAGGAACTGCCGTTCGAGACGGCGGGCGCTTGCCCGCTCCCAAGTGATCCTCACGGTCATGTCCCGACGCCAGGGCCGAACTAGGTCACCGCACGTCCTCCACACCTCCACGCGGTTTCCACATCGTTATTGAGATCGACTCGCGTTCCGGCCATCTCCTCACGTAAGTTCGGACCAAGGTAATTCGCGTGAGCAAAGCTGCGCGGTCGGCACCGCGCGGTGGAGGGGGCTGCGCGGTGCCGTGCCCCGTCAAGCGGACGTTCACTGGCGTGTCACCCCTGCGAGCGACACGCCGGGGGCTGGCGGAAAACCTGCATGTTCTCCTCGTAATCCACTGTGAACCAGCCATGATCAGGGCTGGAATCAGGGCTTCCGGGCCCCTGGTCGTGTTGTCGGCCGACTTCGGAGAGTAGTTGTGGGCCGCCGATGCGCGCAGCATCACTTACGAAGGGTTATGGTGGAAACCCCCCCCTCGGGCCGGTCCGTATCCCCCCCACGGACCGGCCCGATTTTTTGTGCCCCGGCGGTGACGACCCCCGCGCGGGCCGACCGGGGCCCGGGACCGACACTCGTACCGACCCCGCGCCGAACCGGGACCGACCTCCCCGCCGAACCGAGACCGACCTTCGTGCCGAACCGGGATGAGCCCAGACACCCCTTGGGGGAGCCGGGCTCCGGCGGGGGTAGGCTTCGACGCCGGGGACTGCCATCCACGGAGGGGCTGACAACACGTGAACGTGCGCGACACCCTGCGCCGCCTGCTGGTCAGGTTCTACGCACGCAGGGTGGGAGGCCATCTCGACCACGCGTCGGTGCCCAAGCACATCGGCGTCATCATGGACGGCAACCGGCGCTGGGCGAAGGCCGCGGGTTCCACCACCGTCCAGGGGCACCAGGCCGGCGGCGACAAGATCGAGGAGTTCCTCGGCTGGTGCAGCGAGACGGACGTCGAGGTCGTCACCCTGTGGCTGCTGTCGACGGACAACTTCGACCGCCCCCAGGAAGAGCTCGGCCCGCTGCTCGGCATCATCGAGAACGTCGTCACTTCCCTTGCCGCGGACGGCCGTTGGCGCGTGCACCACGTCGGCACCCTCGACCTGCTGCCGTCGGGAATGCAGTCCGCCCTCAAGGAGGCGGAGGAGTCCACCGCGCACATCGACGGGATACTCGTCAATGTCGCCATCGGCTACGGCGGCCGACAGGAGATCGCCGACGCGGTCCGCTCGATGATCCTGGACGCCGCCGACAAGGGCACCTCGATGGAGGAGCTCGCCGAGCACGTGGACGTCGAACTCATCGGCAGACACCTCTATACGGGCGACCAGCCCGACCCCGATCTGGTGATCCGTACCAGCGGAGAACAGCGGCTGTCCGGATTCATGCTCTGGCAGACGGCCCACTCCGAGTACTACTTCTGCGAAGTCTTCTGGCCGGCCTTCCGAAAGGTCGACTTCCTGCGCGCGATGCGCGACTACGCGGCGCGACACCGACGTTACGGCGGATGACGGGCAAGGCACCCCGAGTACCCCGTTTGGTGCACAAGTAACAAGGAGTTCACCAGGGCGTCGTCATATGCCGTGGCATGGCGGCGCATGTTCGAGGGCATAAGCCAAGCAGGTCGACGCCCGAACCACGGGTGTCGTATCTCAGCGGACGGCACGGGGCCGTCCGCCCGGGAGGCCCTTTGCACCAGCCCGACCGTGCGGTCAGTACGGGCGAGACGGAGGGCCGGTCCTCGGCCCGCGCACTGCGGTCCG
Organism: Streptomyces sp. NPDC050549; assembly: GCF_040655035.1. Taxonomy (NCBI): domain Bacteria; kingdom Bacillati; phylum Actinomycetota; class Actinomycetes; order Kitasatosporales; family Streptomycetaceae; genus Streptomyces; species Streptomyces sp. NPDC050549. The sequence continues at coordinate 200,724 of NZ_JBFAJD010000009.1, read as the reverse complement.
GACCGGTCCAGCTCCTCTCCGTCGCTCCCCGACCTCTTCCGAGGGGGTACGTCCTTCCGTGGTGACCAGCACAAAGCGCCGCCTGCCTGACCGGCGCACCTATGTTCTCGACACCAGCGTCCTGCTGGCCGACCCGAACGCACTGAACCGCTTCGACGAGCACGAAGTCGTGCTGCCGATCGTCGTGGTCACAGAGCTGGAGGCCAAGCGGCACCATCCCGAACTCGGCTACTTCGCCCGGCAGGCCCTGCGCCTGCTCGACGAGTTCCGGGTCCGGCACGGTCGCCTCGACGCCCCCATCCCGATCGGGGAACTCGGCGGCACCGTCAGGGTCGAGCTCAACCACTCGGACCCCAGCGTGCTGCCCAGCGGCTACCGCCTGGGGGACAACGACTCCCGCATCCTCGCGGTCGCCCGCAATCTGCAGGCCGAGGGGTACGACGTCACCGTCGTGTCGAAGGACCTTCCGCTCAGGATCAAGGCCTCGTCCGTCGGACTCCTCGCCGAGGAGTACCGCGCGGAACTGGCCATCACGGGCTCCTCCGGCTGGACCGGAATGTCCGAACTGACCCTGCCGGGCGAACAGGTGGACATCCTCTTCGAGGAGGGCCACGTCTACGTCCCGGAAGCGGCCGACCTTCCCGTGCACACCGGGCTGACCATCCAGTCCGAGCGCGGCAAGGCGCTGGGCCGGGTCACCGCCGACGGCAACGTCCGGCTGGTGCGCGGCGACCGCGAGGCCTTCGGCATCAAGGGCCGCAGCGCGGAACAGCGCATCGCGCTGGATCTGCTGCTCGACCCGGACGTCGGCATCCTGTCCATGGGAGGCCGGGCCGGCACCGGCAAGTCCGCGCTCGCGCTCTGCGCGGGCCTGGAGGCGGTCCTGGAGCGCCGCCAGCACAAGAAGGTGATGGTCTTCCGGCCGCTGTACGCGGTGGGCGGACAGGAACTGGGCTATCTGCCCGGCTCCGAGGCCGACAAGATGGGCCCCTGGGCCCAGGCGGTCTTCGACACGCTGTCCGCGGTCACCAGCCGCGAGGTCATCGAGGAGGTCACCGCCCGCGGGATGCTGGAGGTCCTGCCCCTCACCCACATCCGCGGACGCTCGCTGCACGACGCGTTCGTGATCGTGGACGAGGCGCAGTCCCTGGAGCGGAACGTCCTGCTGACCGTTCTGTCCCGAATCGGCGCCAATTCACGGGTGGTTCTCACCCATGACGTGGCCCAGCGGGACAACCTGAGGGTCGGCCGCTACGACGGTGTCGTCGCCGTGGTGGAGAAGCTGAAGGGCCACCCGCTCTTCGCGCATGTGACCCTCACAAGGTCCGAGAGGTCCCAGATCGCGGCGCTTGTGACCGAAATGCTGGAGGACGGCCAAATCTGAGATAGTTGCAGGTCAGTTGGCGCCGCCCCGCGAAGCCTAAGAGCTTAGCGGGGCGGCGCTTTGGCGTCCTGCTGTTTCTCCAAATCCCCAGGGGCAAACGGGATGTGAGCTTTCACACGCAACTCAGAATTGCCACCCGGCGTCCGGTTACGGCAGAGTCTCATTCCTGTCAGGCCCCGCATACGACACACGTGTACCCCCAGCGGTACGCACCAACTTGAGCATCACAGCCAACTCCACAGCGAAGTCGTATGCCGCCCGCTCTTCACGCGGCGCTCCCCTTGCGGGAGTTGCCCACCGGGCCCGTGCCTCCCGTGACCCCGCAGTTGGGAGGCCAGCGTTCAGGGGCACGATTGCGTCCGCCAGGGTCACCGAAGCGGACGATGCTGGAAGGAAACCGTGTGAGCCGGATTTCGGTCCGGGGATTCGCAGTGGCCTCGGCCACCGCGGTCACCGCCGTCGGAAGCGTCGTAGGCGTTGCCTCGGGCAGCGTCGCTCAGACGCAGAACAATGACGCCGAGACGACGGCAGCCGACACCACGCTCCTGGCGGACATCCCCACGGGCCAGCAGGCCCAGGTGCAGACCGCCTCCTTGACGCAGCAGGCCGACGCCCAGGCGATCCAGGCCGACGCCAGCGCCAAGAAGGACGCCGAGGAGTCGGCCCGCCTGGCCGCCGCGAAGACCGCGGTCGCCAAGAAGGCCGCCGCCGAGAAGGCGGAGAAGCTGGCCAAGGAGCGCGCCGCCGCGAAGTCCGCGGCCAGCCGTTCCTCCTCCAGCTTCCCTGTGCAGAGCTCGTACACGGTCTCGCAGATCCAGGCCATGGCCGCCCAGATGGTGCCGAGCGGCCAGTTCCAGTGCTTCAGCAACATCGTGTCCCACGAGTCCGGCTGGAACTACCACGCCGTCAACGCCTCCTCCGGCGCCTACGGTCTCTTCCAGGCACTCCCCGCCTCCAAGTACTCCTCGGCGGGTTCCGACTGGCAGACCAACCCCGCCACCCAGATCAAGTGGGGCCTCAACTACATGGACAGCCGCTACGGCAGCCCGTGCGAGGCCTGGTCGTTCTGGCAGGCGAACAGCTGGTACTAGGTCGTACGCCCGTCCCGGGCCGCTCAACCTCGCAAGGCCCCTCCCCGTCCTAGGGGGAGGGGCCTTCGCCCTGTACGGTCGGACACGCAACGGCTCCAAGGGGGAGTGGGGTGGGGACAGACGGGGGAAGAGGGCGGATCATGTCGCGAGTGCCAGGATGGCTCGGTCGGCTCGGTAACGGGCTGAGCGAGATGGGGGAGCGCTTGGACGAGCGCCGTGCCGAGGTGGCGAAGGAACACAGCGAAGCCGGGCCCGAGTTGCCGGCCGCCGCCCCCGAACCCCCGGAGCCCGTCCCGGTACCCGTCACCATCGCCCGTGACCGCCCCGACCCCGCGCTCGCCGTGCCCTGGGGGGTGCGGGTGGCCGCCGAGGCGGGCTGGCGGCTGCTGATCCTGGCCGGCACGGTCTGGGTGCTGATGCGGGTCATCAGCGCCGTACAACTCGTGGTCCTGGCCTTCGTCGCCGCACTCCTGATCACGGCACTGCTCCAGCCGACGGTGGCCCGCCTGATCCGCTACGGCTTTCCGCGAGGGGTGGCCACGGCGCTCACCGCGATCCTCGGCTTCGTCGTGATGGGTCTGATCGGCTGGTTCGTGACCTGGCAGGTCATGGCCAATATCGACAACCTCTCCGACCAGGTCCAGAACGGCGTCGACGATCTGCGCAACTGGCTGCTCAAGGGCCCGTTCCACGTCACCGAGAAGCAGATCAACCAGATCGCCAAGAACCTCCGCGAGGCCATCGGCGCCAACACGGACCAGATCACCTCGGCCGGCCTGGAGGGCGTCCAGGTCATCGTCGAGGCCCTGACCGGCATCCTCCTGACGGTCTTCTCGACCCTCTTCCTCCTTTACGACGGCCCGCGCATCTGGCAGTGGTCGCTGAAGCTGGTGCCCGCGGCGGCGCGGCCGGCGATGGCGGGCGCGGGCCCGCGCGCCTGGCGCACGCTGACGGCCTATGTCCGCGGCACGGTGATAGTGGCGTTCATCGACGCGGTCTGCATCGGCGTCGGCATCTACTTCCTCGGCGTGCCGATGGCCGTACCCCTCGCCGTCTTCATCTTCCTGTTCTCGTTCATCCCGCTGGTGGGCGCGGTGGCGTCCGGCGCGCTGGCGGTCGTCGTCGCGCTGGTCACCCAGGGCGTCGTCGTGGCCCTGTTCACCCTCGGCGTCGTCCTCGCCGTCCAGCAGATCGAGGGCCACATCCTCCAGCCCTTCATCCTGGGCCGCGCGGTCCGCGTCCATCCTCTGGCGGTGGTCCTGTCGGTCGCGGCGGGCGGCATGGTGGCGGGGATCGGCGGAGCGGTGGTGGCGGTGCCGCTGGTGGCGGTACTGAACTCGGTGGTGAGCTACCTCAAGTCGTACTCCCAGGAACCGGCACCGATCCAGTCCCCGAAGCCGAGGGGCGCTACGGCTGTTTCCTCGATGCCGGATGAGCCCCCACGGTCGGACCAGGCACCGTGACCGGGGGCGGAGCCCCCGGTCAGCCGCCCGGCCGGACAGCCGAAGTCAATCGGCCAGTACCGCCTCCGCCTCCAACGTAACCCCCACCGCCTGAACCACTGCCGCGATCTTGAACGCCTCCTGGATCACGTCCCGTTCGACGCCCGCCTTGCGCAGCACCTGCTCGTGCGAGTCGAGACACATCCCGCACCCGTTGATCGCGGACACGGCGAACGACCACAACTCGAAGTCGGTCTTGTCGACACCGGGATTGGCGATCACGTTCATCCGCAGCCCCGCCCGCAGGGTGCCGTACTCATGGTCGGACAACAGGTGCCGCGTCCGGTAGAAGACGTTGTTCATCGCCATGACCGCAGCGGCGGACTTCGCCGCGCTGTAGGCCTCCGGCGACAGGTTGGCCTTCGCCTCGGGCGCCAACTCCCGCAGCACGAGCGGCGATCGAGAGGCGATCGCCGTCACGAGAACCGTGCCCCACAGCTGCTGCGCGGGCAGTTCGGAGTTGCCGATGACCGAACCCAGGTTGAGCTTCAGGTCCTTGGCGTAGTCCGGTATGGCGGACTTCAGGGTGTCCAGCGACATCTCGGGTCACTCCCCGGCGAGCAGCGCGCCCGCGTCCAGAGTGTCGTCGCCCTTGGTCCAGTTGCACGGGCAGAGCTCGTCGGTCTGGAGCGCGTCGAGGACCCGCAGGACCTCCTTGGGGTTACGGCCGACCGAGCCCGCGGTCACCATGGAGAACTGGATCTCGTTGTTCTGGTCCACGATGAACACCGCACGCTTGGCGAAGCCGTCCTCGCCCTCGATGCCGAGGTCGCGCATCAGCTCGTGCCGGGAGTCGGCCAGCATCGGGAACGGCAGGTCGCGCAGGTCGTCGTGGTCCTTGCGCCAGGCGTGGTGGACGTACTCGGAGTCGCCGGAGAAGCCGAGCACCTGGGCGTCACGGTCGGCGAACTCGTCGTTCAGCTTCCCGAAGGCGGCGATCTCGGTGGGGCACACGAAGGTGAAGTCCTTGGGCCACGCGAAGACGATCTTCCACTTGCCCTCGTAGGTCTTGTGGTCGATCCGCTGGAACTCCTTGCCCTTCTCCAGCGAGACGCAGGCGGTCAGATCGAACGGCGGGAACTTGTCACCGACAGTGAGCACAAGCACTCCTTGCAGTGGAGAAGCACCCAAGCGGAGTGGGTGCTTCTCGTGGGTTGGTCGGCCAGGATCCTGGCACAACGTGCATTGATTGCGGAAATAGCTACACTGGGGCGTGTTGATCGGAGGCGATTATCAGTGACCGTTAGTAATATGAGTAAGCGGCGCCAGCCCAGCCTGGCCCAGCTGCGTGCCTTCTCCGCGGTCGCCGAGCACCTCCATTTCCGGGACGCCGCAGCCGCGATCGGCATGAGCCAGCCCGCTCTGTCCGGTGCCGTAGCCGCACTGGAGGACACCCTCGGCGTCACCCTCCTGGAGCGCACCACCCGCAAGGTGCTCCTCTCGCCCGCCGGTGAGCGGCTCGCCGTACGGGCGAAGGCGGTGCTGGAGGAGGTCGGGGCGCTGCTGGCGGAGGCGGAGGCCGTGCGGGCCCCCTTCACCGGGGCGCTGCGCCTCGGGGTCATCCCGACCGTCGCGCCGTATCTGCTGCCGACCGTGCTGCGGCTGGTGCACGACCGGTACCCGGACCTCGACCTCCAGGTGCACGAGGAGCAGACCGCGAACCTGCTCGACGGGCTGACCACCGGACGGCTCGACCTGCTGCTGCTCGCGGTGCCCCTCGGTGTGCCCGGAGTGGTCGAACTCCCGCTGTTCGACGAGGACTTCGTGCTCGTCACGCCTCTTGGTCATCCTCTCGGCGGGCGCAGTGGCATCCCGCGCGAGGCGCTGCGCGAGCTGAACCTGCTGCTCCTGGACGAGGGGCACTGCCTGCGCGACCAGGCGCTCGACATCTGCCGGGAGGCGGGCCGCGCGGACGCCCCGGTGACCACCACCGCGGCCGGGCTCTCCACGCTGGTGCAGCTCGTCGCCGGCGGACTCGGGGTCACGCTGCTGCCGCGCACCGCCGTACGGGTCGAGACCACCCGCAGCGACCAACTCCTCACCGGCTACTTCACCGAGCCCGCCCCGACCCGCCGGATCGCCCTCGCGATGCGCACCGGAGCCGCCCGCCGCGCGGAGTACCAGGAACTGGGCGCCGCCCTCCGCGAGGCCCTGCGACCGCTGCCGGTACGGGTGCTGGGCACCGGCAACTGACCCGCCCCCGTTCGGTCAAATGAGCGTCGTACAAAGGAAATCGAACGGCGGAAATTCTCAACTTCCGTCAGCCGCAGGCAGGTAGGAAGAACTCGTCCGGAATATGCGCTCGGACTGATACACCTTCACCCCTCAGCGCTACACGTCAGTTGCGTGTACGAAAAGCCTAGGGGAGTGATGTCGGGCATTCGGGATTCCCTCGGACGGGTCGGTCACGACCCGCTCGCGGCGGCTCTTTCGGCCTGCGGGCGCGAGGAGTTCACCGGGGGACTGCGGGTGTCCGGCAGACCCGGCGGGATCTTCCATCTGCGCGGCGGGCTCGTCATCGCGGTGGAGAGCCCCGGCGCGCCGGGACCCGAGGCACTGCTGCTGCGCTCCGGCCGGGTCAGCGGCGAGCAATGGGCCGATCTGGTACGGGAGTCGGGCGGCTCGCGCTGGCCGGTGGCGGGACTGATCGCCAACGGGTACGCAGGCGCCGCCCAGTTGCGGATCGTGTGTGTGCTGGCCCTGCACGACGCGGCCTTCGCAGTCATTGCCGGGGACGTCGACCACTGTGAACGCGCCCCGGACGTACGGCCGTTGGCTCCCGTCGGCATCGGTGAACCGCCGATCCGGCTGCTCCAGGACGGGGCCCGAAGACTCGCGGCGATCGCCGCGCTCCCGTATCCCGTACGGCCCGACCGGGAACGCCCCCGGGCCCCGGCCGACGGTCTCGACGAGGCCGGACTCGGCATGCTGCAACGGGAGTTGCTCTCCCATGTCGACGGCCGCCGTACCGCCCGCGATCTCGCCTTCCGGACCGGGCGCGGGGTCTACCCGGTCACCGCCGAGGTCGCGCGGATGCTCGCCGAAGGTCTGCTGGAGTGCTCCGACACCCCGGTGCCGATCCCGGTCCGGGTGCCGCCCGAGGGGCCAGTCCTGCGCCGTCGTGAACCGGCGCCCGCGCCACCGCAGTTCACCGCGCCCACCGCGCCCACCGCGCCCACCGCGCTGCCCCGCCGGAATCCGGGAGCCAGCGGCATCACCGAATCTCTCGTCCCCGAAAAGAGCGGGGCGGGCTGGAAAGGGTTCTTCCGCCTGCGGAACGGAACCTCGAAATGACCCTGACGAACAAATGCGATCAGTTTTATGGGAGTTGAGTAAGTGGATCACAAAGCCTTGACATTGGAAATGCGCACACTGCGGGAACAGGTGACCGGAATCACCGACACCGCGGTCACGGCGGCCGACGGACTGCTCATCGCGGCCGACACCGCCGACTCGATCGACCCGGAGGCCCTCGCCGCGCTCGCGGCGGCCGGCCTCGGCCTGGCCCGGCGCACCGCCGAGGCCACCGACCGCGGCACGTTGCGCCAGACGGTGACGTACGGCAGTCACGGCTGCGCCGCGACCTACGCCGTCGGCAACACCGCGCTGATGGTGGTGCTCGGCGACGAGGGGATGGACGTGGACCGGCTGCATCTGGCGGCCCGTCCGACGCTCGACCGGATCGAGTCGATCCTCACCGAGAAGGCATCAGAAGGAGTGTGAAGGGATGGCGACGAAGCGTATGACCCCAGGATTCTCCGACCAGGTGATGGGCCTGGTCAAAACCCTCAGGACCGACGCCCCCGACTGTGTGGCCTCGGGCGTGGTCGACATGTCCACCGGCATGCTGCTGTCGTACGAGACCATCGACAACCACCCGCCAGAGGTCCTCGACCTGCTGGCGGGTGCGACCCTCGACCTGTTCCAGGGCCGGACGGTCGTGATGATCGAGGACGTCTTCAAGGAGCGTCGCGGGATCACCAGTGACCACCACTTCTTCCAGGAGATCCTCGTCAACAGCGAGAACCTGACCCACCTGTTCGTGCGGATGACCGAGCAACAGGACGTCGTCGCCGTGGTGGTCTGCCGCAAGTCGGTGAACGTGGGCATGCTCTTCGCCCAGGTCCGCCGGGTGGTCCGCGAGTACGGACTCTGAAGGAGGCGGGCGGACGGCTGTGGACGGGGGCGGCCCGGATGGGCCCTACTCCGTGCGCAGCCCGTCCGGCCGCATCATCCGCAGCAGCGGCGGCAGGCTGAGCAGCGTCACCGCCAGGACGACCGCCCCACCGATACCGGTCATCATCAGCACGCTCGCCCAGTCGATGGCCACCGGTGTGGCCGTCATCTTCAGCAGCACCGAACCCAGGGTCAGCCCGACCGCCGAGGCCAGAGCCAGGCCCAGGCCGATCGGGATCGCCGTCTGCCACAGCACCGACAGGCTCAGGGTGCGCCGCCGGGTGCCGAAGGCGACCAGCGCCGACAGCAGCTTCCTGCGCTCGCGCAACTGCTCCAGCTGCGACACCAGCAGGCTTGCCCCGATGAGGACGAGCACACAGGTGGCGCCGACCAGCAGTCCGGTGCGGATGGACTTGAACTGCGCCGACTGCCGGGTGGCCGCCAGGGTGAACACGTCCGACAGCGGGTCGAGTTTCGCCGCGGTGTTGCGCACGTAGTCGGTCGCGTCCGGCACCGAGTTGTCGAGCGTGACGAACACATGCTGGTTCAGGGTCTGCGCCGCGTTCGCGGGCAGCGCGCCCGAGGTGATCAGCAGTCCGTCGCGGGCGTAGCCGGTCGGGTCCTCGCGGTGGGTCGCCTTCTTCAGACCCGCGGGCACCTTCCAGGCCACCGTGTGGGCCGGTGAAGAGTCGTACGACGGGGCGAAGTACACCGTCCTGCCCGCCTTGGCCGTCTGCGCCGTCTGGAGTTCGGCGTCGGTGCCGCCGCCGGTGATCCGGTAGATGTCACCGTCGCGGCAGCCCGTCAGACGGGCCACCTCCTGCAGTTCGGCGCAGCTGCCGACGGCGACTTCCAGTTCGGCGTTCGGGTTGTTGGCCCGCTCGCCGACCGAGGTGAGGGAGATGGGCGAGGTCCGCCGCACGCCCTTGGTCCGGGCGAGCTTTCCGTCGGCCTGCGCCAGCGAGGTGCCGCCGTCGACGGTGACCTCGATCTGGGCCCGGTTCACATCGTTGCCGGTCTCCTTGGTGTAGTCGCCCTCGACGCCGGCGAACAGCATCTGCAGCGCGATCGCACCGGCCACCGCGACCGCGATGCCGTTGACCATCCTCGCGGCCGTACCGCTGCTCAACTGGAGCCTGCGGACGGCGAGTTGCCAGGACACCGAGCCGGAGTTGAGGCGGGCCACGGTGGCCTCGACGATCCACGGCAGCAGGGCGGTGATGCCGACGAGCAGCAGGACCGTCCCGCCGATCACCAGCCACTGGTTGAAGTTCCCGTTGGTGTTGCCCTTGCCGATCATCGGGTAGAGCATCGCGAGGCCGGCCAGCGGCATCAGCAGCCGCCACCACAGCCGGCGCCGCGGCGGCTTGGCCTTGCGGACCACCCCGAGCGGTTCGATGACGACCCCGCGCAGCGCGAACAGCGTCACCAGGACGGCCGCGGTCGGCACGGCGACGGCGACGAGCAGCGCGAGCAGCGGCGAGGGGTTGAGGTCGCTCGGGAACATGCTGATGTCCCGCACTTCGACGAGCGACGCCAACTGCCGCCCCACCAGGAAGAATCCGGTGCCGAGGACGAGCCCGAGGAGCGCCCCCGCGAGCGCCTCGCCGCCCGCGATCCGGCGCGCCATCCGCCCGTCCGCGCCGATCAGGCGCAGCGCCGCGAGCCGTTGGTCCCGGCGCTCGCCGCCGAAGCGCACGGCCGCCGCGATGAACACACCGACCGGCAGCAGCAGTACGACGAAGACGATCAGGACGAGCAGCAGCAGGATCGGGTCGAGCTTGTCCGGCGTGCTGTTGGGGGAGGGTCCGAAGTAGTTGATGCGTTCGACGTTGCTGCCCGACTGGTGCTGCAGGAGATTCTTGCCGCCCGCGTAGTAGGCGAGTTCGGCGGGTCCGATGAGCCCGGTCTTCGCGATGGTGCCGGTGATGCGGTAGGGCAGCCGCTCGCGCAGCAGCTCGCCGGAGCCGGACTTGAGGAGCCTGTCCAGCGCGGGGGAGACGACCATCTCGTCCGGTGCGGGGAATTTCGCGACCCCCGGCGGCAGCGGCGCCTTGGTGCCGTCAGGCTCCAGCAGCCGGCCGCGCACGTCCTTGCTGTGGAACGTGGTGTCCGAGTTGGCGATGACCAGGGTGTTGTCCGCCTTCGGCAGCACCTTCCCGCTGTAGGTGAAGTCCTGCCGCGCGTTGCCGCGGTCGTCGCGCTGCGAGAGCGCGTTCGGCAGCGTGGTGGTGAGCAGCAGCAGCGCCACCCCGAGCCCGACGCCGACGGCCGTCAGTACGGCCCGCACCCAGCCCTCACGTCCGCCGGCGAAGGCGAAACGCACCCCCATGGCCAGATCGGCCGCACTCCCCCACGCTCGGCTTCGCTCGCGCGGGCGGTGCCCCCATCGCCCGTTCATACGATGCGCTCCATGTCCTTGGACTTGCCGTCCCGTACGACGATCTCGCGGTCGGAGTAGGCGGCCACCCGCGCCTCGTGCGTGACCAGCACGACGGCCGCGTTGGTGGACCGGGCCGCCTCGGTCAGCAGCTCCATCACCCGCTCGCCGTTGAGCGAGTCGAGCGCGCCGGTCGGCTCGTCGGCGAACAGTACGCGCGGGTTGGTGACCAGCGAGCGGGCCACGGCGACGCGCTGCCCCTGACCGCCGGAGACCTCGCCGGGCCGCTTCTTGGCGAGGTCGTCGACCTCAAGCCGCTCCATCCAGCTCAGCGCGGCCCGCTCGGCTTCCTTGCGGTGCGTGCCGTTCAGCCGCAGCGGCAGCGCCACGTTCTCGACACAGGTCAGCTCGGGCACCAACTGGCCGAACTGGAACACGAACCCGAACTCCGAGCGGCGCAGCGCGCTGCGCTGGGCGTCGCTCATCGTCGCCATCTCCTGCCCGTTGTACGTGATCGAGCCCGAGTCGGGCGGCACGATCCCGGCGAGGCAGTGCAGCAGCGTCGACTTCCCGGACCCGGAGGGCCCCATCACGGCGACCACCTCTCCGGGATGGATGGAGAACTCGGCGCCGTCGAGCGCGGTCGTCGGCCCGTAGGCCTTGCGCAGCTCCTGGGCCGCGAGCAGGGAACCGGCGGGATGTGTCGTCATTTGGCCACCACCTCGGCGAGCTTTTCGAGACGCGCCGCGGTGAGCTCCAGCCACCGCAGGTCGGCCTCCAGATGGAAGAGGGCGTGGTCGCAGATCAGCTGGTCCGCGAGATCGCCCTTGCGCTTGCGGTCGGTCAGGATCCGCATGCCGCGCAGATGCTCGGAGCGCTGAACATCGAGGATCTCCGCCGCGTCGCGGTGCGTGAGCAGCGCGAGAACGACCTTGGTGTAGAGGGTCGACTGCAGATACGGCTCGGGCTTCTCCGGCGTCGCGAGCCACTTCTGTACGTCGGTGATACCGGCGTCGGTGATCGCGTACCGCTTGCGCTCGGGACCGCCGCCGGCCTCGATGCCGTCGACCTCGACGAGGCCGTTCTTCAGCAGTCGGGACATCGTCGAGTAGACCTGGCCGTAGTGCAGCGGCCGGTCGTGACCGAACTTCTCGTCGAAGGCCCGCTTCAGGTCGTAACCGTGGCGCGGGCCGGACTCCAGGAGCCCCAGAAGGGTGTGACCGATGGACATGCGAAGCACTCTACACACGGCGTATACCCGGCGTGTATACGCACTGTGTGTAGATCATGGCGAGGGGTGCGGCCGCGCAGGTCGGGGCCGATTGTCACAGTTCTGTCACTTGGGTGGAGCGGGCGGGCGGCCGCGACGCGGCAGCGGCCCGGCCTCGCCCGGCAGCCGCCCGGCCTCCGCGAGAGCGCGGCGCAGCAGGAACTCGATCTGCGCGTTGGCGGACCGCAGTTCGTCCCCGGCCCACCGGGCGACGGCCTCGTACACCGCGGGGTCCAGCCGCAGCAGCACCTGCTTGCGCTCCTGCTGCGGCCGGCGCTTCGCCCCGGAGGGCTCGGAAGGGTCTGTCACTGGTACAGGGTCCCCGTGTTCAGCACGGGCTGCGGCGACCGGTCCCCGCAGAGCACCACCAGCAGGTTGGACACCATCGCCGCCTTCCGTTCGGGGTCCAGCTCCACGATGTCCCGCTCGGTGATCCGGGCCAGCGCGGCCTCGACCATGCCCACCGCCCCGTCAACGATCTGCCGCCGGGCCGCGACGACCGCGCCGGCCTGCTGCCGCTGGAGCATCGCCGAGGCGATCTCGGGCGCGTAGGCGAGGTGGGTGAAGCGGGACTCGATGATCTGTACGCCGGCCGCCTCGACACGCGCGCTCAGTTCGAGGACGAGTTTCTCGGTGATCTCCTCGGCGTTGCCGCGCAGTGAGAGCCCGCCCTCGTCGTGGGAGTCGTAGGGGTACTCGATGGCGATGTGGCGTACGGCCGCCTCGGTCTGGATGGCGACGAAGTCGCTGTAGTCGTCCACCTCGAAGGTGGCCTGCGCGGTGTCGCGGACCTTCCACACCATGACCGCGGCCAGCTCGATCGGGTTGCCGTAGGCGTCGTTTACCTTGAGGACCGCGGTCTCGTGGTTGCGCACGCGGGTGGAGATCTTCGTCCGTGCGGTGAACGGGTTCACCCAGCGCAGCCCGTCCTGCCGGATCGTCCCCCGGTAGCGCCCGAAGAGCTGCACGACCCGCGCCTCGCCCGGCGCGACCGTGTTCAGCCCGCGCATCGCGATGACCGCGGCCAGGAAGACGAGGAGGCCGCCGACGATCAGCGCGGCCTTGCCGCCGGGCGCGGTGACCGCAGTGGCGGTGGCGAGCAGTCCGGCGGCGAGCAGCAGCCCGGCCAGTCCGAGGACGAGCGCCAGCGCGCCGCCGATGCTGTGCGCGGCGAACTCGCGCACACGCGGGGCGGGCATCTCGGGTACGTCGGCGGGTGTGTCCGTGGTCATGGTGATCCCCCAGGTTCCGGTTCTTATCTCGGTTCTAGCAATCTGATATCAGATTACCCCTCCATGGCAACCCTCAACCCCTTTCGTACGTCGGTTCCATAAGGACGGGTGCTGATTGTCACGTCCGTAATGGACCGGATCGACAGCCCTTTGTCACAACTCCTGGTGTTAGCTTTCTGAGCTGACTTGACGGGCGAACCTGTGTGACACCAGAGCACAAGAGAGCGAAGCGGAGCGGAACGGACTCATGGGACGAGCGGAAGAGAGACGAGCGCGCCAACGCGGTGGCCACCGCGCGGCGCCCAAGACCCGCCGCTCGTCGGGGGCCACCGCCACAGCCACAAGGCCGGCGGGCGGCGCCACGGCTGGCACGGGCAGCGCGGATGCCAAGGACGCCAAGGACGGTAAGAGTTTCATACGCAGGCTCTTCACCTGGAAGAAGATCCTCGGCACGTTCCTCGGCTTCTGCCTGCTCGGCATCGGCGCGTTCATCGTGCTCTACATGATGATCAGCATCCCCGAGGGCAACGCGACCGCGAAGCTCCAGAGCAACGTCTACAAGTACAGCGACGGCTCGATCCTGACCCGCAGGGGCCAGGTCAACCGCGAGAACGTCGACCTCTCGCAGGTCCCGAAGGCCGTCCAGGAGACGTTCGTCGCCGCCGAGAACAAGACCTTCTACAACGACGCCGGCGTCGACCTCAAGGGCACCGCGCGCGGTCTGCTCAACACGCTGTCCGGCAAGGGCGCGCAGGGCGGTTCGACGATCACCCAGCAGTACGTCAAGAACTACTACCTGACGCAGGACCAGACCGTCACGCGCAAGCTGAAGGAACTGGTCATCTCGCTGAAGCTGGACCGCGAGAAGTCCAAGGACTACATCCTCGCCGGGTACATCAACACCAGTTACTACGGCCGCGGCGCCTACGGCATCCAGGCCGCCGCGCAGGCCTACTACCAGGTCGACGCGAGGAAGCTCTCGGTCGAGCAGGGCGCCTATCTCGCCGCGCTGCTCCAGGCGCCGAACCAGTACGACTGGGCGATAGCCACCGACACCGGCAAGCAGCTGGTGAAGGCGCGCTGGAACTACGTACTGGACAACATGGTCAAGCAGAACTGGCTGAGCTCCGCCGAGCGCCAGAAGATGACGTTCCCGACCCCCAAGCCGCCCAAGGCCGAGGCCGGCATGGAGGGGCAGAACGGCTACCTGGTGACCGAGGCCAACGCGGCGCTGGAGAAGCAGCTGATCTCCAGTGGCCAGGCCGCCAACACCAAGGAGGCCGAGGCGCTGGTCGACGCGGGCGGCTGGACGATCACGCTGAACATCGACAAGAAGAAGCAGGCCCAGCTGGAGAAATCGGTCAAGTCCCAGCTGACCAGCAAGCTCAACGCCAAGAAGCGCAAGGTCGACGGGAACGTCCAGCCGGGCGCGGTGTCCGTGGACCCGAAGACCGGCGCGGTCGTGGCGATGTACGGCGGTGTGGGCTACACGAAGCACTTCACGAACAACGCCACCCGCACCGACTACCAGCCCGCCTCCACCTTCAAGCCGGTGATCCTCGCCGCGGCCCTCGCGGACGACGCCAAGACGCAGTCCGGCAAGACGATCACCGCCGACACGCTCTACGACGGCACCAGCAAGCGCCCGGTCGTCGGCAGCGACATCGCCTTCGCGCCGGAGAACGAGGACGACCAGAACTACGGCAAGGTCACCGTCCAGACGGCGATGAACAAGTCGATCAACTCGGTCTTCGCACAGCTCGGTGTCGACGTCGGCATGGACAAGGTGATGAAGACCGCCGAGCAGCTGGGCATGGACCCCGGCGACCTGAAGGCCGTACCGGCGCAGACCCTCGGCACCATGGGCGCGAGTCCGATGGAGATGGCCGGCGTCTACGCCACCTTCGACAACCACGGCCGGAAGGTCACCCCGGCGATCATCAAGTCGGTGTCGCACAACACGCGCACGGTCACCATGCCGAACCCGATCGGTGCCCAGGTCATCCCGCGCGAGGCCGCCGACACGGTGTCCTCGGTGCTGACCGGTGTGGTCGACGACGGTACGGCGAAGGTGTCGGTGGCCGAGAACAGCAAGCGCGACGGGCAGCAGGTCGCGGGCAAGACGGGTACGTCCGACAACAACCTGTCGGCCTGGTTCACCGGGTACACGCCCGATCTGGTCACCTCGGTGGGCCTGTTCGGTGAGAAGAAGGGCAGCGGCGCCCAGGTCCCGCTGACCGGTGCGACCGGTCTGATCACCGCGGGCGGCGGCCGTATCAACGGTGGTGGTTACCCGGCGCAGATCTGGGCGACGTACATGTTCGGAGTGACCAAGGCGAACAGCAAGTTCGACCTGGAGACCGACCAGGGCGCGGCCGTCGAGCCGGACTTCACGCCGACCCCGAGCGCGACCGTGTCGGCCACGCCGACCCCGACTCCCACGACGAAGAGTCCCTCGCCGACCCCGACGACGGAGTCACCCACGCCCACACCGACTCCCACGCCGACCCCGACACCCACTCCGACGCCGACGACTAATCCGCCGACGACGCCGAGCGGCGACATCACGGACCAGCCGCTCGATCAGTTCGGCCAGTAGCCGGGCCGGACGGACGAAAAGGGCGCCCGGCACATCGCCGGGCGCCCTCTCGCGTACCGCTAGGCGAAGTTCGCGGCGATTCGCTCACCGGTCTCTTTGTCGATGTTCTGCCAGTACTGCAGGGCGCGGTCGAGGACCGAGCGGGAGACGTCGGCCTTGAGGTGGCCGGTGACGTTCGACACCAGCCGGTCGCGGGCCGCGTCGTCGAAGACCTCGCGGACCATCGTGCCGGCCTGTCCGAAGTCGTCGTCCTCGCGGTGCAACTTCGTTGCCTCGCGCACCAGTTCACCGGCGGTCTGCCAGCTCGCCGGGTCACCGAACTGCCCGTAGTCGGCGGCGGGACCGCCGTAGGAGTTCGGGGCGTACGGCCGCGCCGCGTTGGACGCCTCGTACCGCATCGGGCCGTCCTTGGCATAGGAGTTGACCTGCGAGTGCGGCCGATTGGGCGGCAGCTGGGCGTAGTTGGGGCCGATCCGGTACCGGTGGGTGTCCGGGTAGGAGAACAGCCGGCCCAGCAGCATCTTGTCGGGCGAGGGGCCGATGCCGGGCACCAGGTTCGAGGGCTCGAAGGCTGCCTGCTCGATGTGGACGAAGTAGTCGTCCGGGTTGCGGTTCAGGGTCATGCGGCCGACGTCGATCAGCGGATAGTCCCCGTGCGGCCAGACCTTCGTCAGGTCGAAGGGGTTGAAGCGGTAGTCCGCCGCGTCCTCGAACGGCATGATCTGGACCTTCAGGCTCCAGCTCGGCGCGTTCCCGGACTCGATCGACTCGTGCAGGTCACGGCGGTGCTTGTCGCCGTCCGACCCGGCCAGCTCGTCGGCCTCCGCCTGGGTGAGGTACTCGATGCCCTGGTCGGTCTTGAAGTGGTACTTCACCCAGAACCGCTCACCGGCCCCGTTGATCCACATGTACGTGTGGGAGCTGTAGCCGTTCATGTGGCGGTACGTCTTCGGGATGCCCCGGTCGCCCATCAGCCAGGTCACCTGGTGCGCCGACTCGGGGGAGAGGGTCCAGAAGTCCCACTGCATGTCGTTGCTGCGCAGCCCGGTCGCCGGATGCCGCTTCTGCGAGCGGATGAAGTCCTGGAACTTGATGGTGTCCCGGACGAAGAAGACCGGGGTGTTGTTGCCCACCATGTCGTAATTGCCGTGCTCTGTGTAGAACTTGAGGGCGAAGCCGCGCGGGTCGCGCCAGGTGTCGGGCGAGCCCTGCTCACCTGCGACGGTGGAGAACCGGGCCAGCATCTCGGTGCGTTTGCCGGGCTGGAAGAGGTCGGCCCGGGTGAACTGGCTGACATCGTTGGTGACTTCGAAGAAGCCGTACGCGCCGCTGCCCTTGGCGTGCACCACCCGCTCGGGGACCCGTTCCCGGTTGAACTGGGCCATCTTCTCGATGAGGTAGTGGTCCTGGAGCAGGATCGGGCCGTCGGGTCCGACGGTGAGCGAGTGTTCGTCGCTCTCCACCGGGATGCCGACGTTGTTCGTGGTGTACGGGGTGTGCTGGGGTGACTGCGTCACGAGCGTCCTCCTGTTCGGAAGAAAGTAGGTCGCTTTCGCTTCGCGTACCCCAGCAGTCAACTCCCAAGCCGGGACATCGGCAACTTTTGGACGGAGTCTAATTCCGGTTCAGTTCGAACCAGACCACCTTTCCGGTGCTGAGCCGGGTCGCTCCCCACCGACGGGCCAGTTTGTTGACCAGGTAGAGCCCGCGCCCGCCCTCGTCGGTGGCCCGCGCCTGCCGCAGCCGGGGCAGCTGGGGCACGTCGTCGCCGACCTCGCAGCGCAGCACGTCGGTCCGCAGCAGCCGGAGCGTGACCGGCCGCGAGGCGTACCGCACGGCATTCGTCACCACCTCGCTGACCAGCAGCTCCACCGAGTCGCTCATGTCCTCCATGCCCCAGCGGGCCAGCGCCCGACGGGCCAGCCGACGGGCCTGGCCGGGCGCCGAGTCCTCCGGATCGAGGAACCAGTACGCCACGTCGCTCGGCGCGATCCCGTCGAAGCGGGCGGCGAGCAGCGCGATGTCGTCGTCCCGGTCGCCCGGGCCGAGCATGTCGAGCACCTCGTCGCACAGGGCTTCCAGGGGCGGCGGATGGTCCGGTCCCGTGAGCTGCGCGACCGCGGCCAGCTTCTCGCGCAGCTGCTCTATCCCGGTCCACACGTCCCGCAGCCGCGACTCGACCAGCCCGTCCGTGTACAGCAGCAGCGTCGCTCCGGCGGGCGCGTCCAGTTCCACGGCCTCGAAGTCGACCCCGCCGACACCGATCGGGGCGCCGGGCGGCACCCGCAGGACCTCGGCCCGGCCGCCCAGGTGCAGCAGCACCGGCGGCGGATGGCCCGCGTTGGCGATGGTGATGCGGTGCGAGACCGGGTCGTAGACCGCGTAGAGGCAGGTCGCCATGCGGTCGGTGCCCAGGCGCTGGGCCTGTTCGTCGAGGTGGTGCAGGACCTCCTGCGGGGGCAGGTCGAGACCCGCCAACGTCTGTGCGGTGGTGCGGAGTTGGCCCATGATCGCGGCCGAGGTCATGGAGTGGCCCATGACGTCGCCGACGACCAGGGCGACCCGGCTGCCGGGCAGCGGGATCGCGTCGTACCAGTCGCCGCCGACGCGTGCCGTCTCGGCGGCGGGCAGATACCGGGACGCCAGCCGCACGCCGGTGGGGCGCGGGAGGGTCTCGGGGAGCATGGTGCGCTGCAGCTCGTCGGCGATGTACGCCTCACGGCCGTAGAGCACCGCCTTGTCGATGCCCAGGGCGCTGTGCGTGGCGAGCTGGGCGGCGACCAGGAGGTCGTCGGCCTCGAACGCCATGCGTTCCGGGCGGCGCAGGAAGAGCGCGGCGCCGATCACCCGGCGCCGGCCGCGCAGCGGCGCGAGGATCGCGCGCTGTCCGGCCGGGACGATCAACTCGCCGCCCTCACCGAGCAGTTCGGGCAGCGCGGCGCGGGCGGCCGGCGAGTCGGCGAAGACGGGACGCACGCCCCGCAGCACCTCGTTCAGCGCGCCGCCGGGCCTGACCTCGCACAACTCGGCAGTGACCGCCGACAGTTCGGACGGCTGCTCGGGCTGGAGCGCGGGCATGAAGCCGTTCTCCGTGTCCCGCTCCTCCGGGATCCGGTCGGTGCGGCGCAGCCGCAGCACGACGGGACCCGTGGGCCGTTCGTCGCCGACGGGCAGCGGATCACGCAGATAGACCAGGATCGCGTCCGAGAAGGTCGGCACGGTCGCCCGGCACAGCCCCATCACGATCTCGTCCAGGTCGATGCCGCGGGCGATCCGCCGGGTCGCGGCGCCCACGAAGCGCAGCCGGTCCCCGTCCCGCCGCATCGGCATGGGACCGCCCGGGGGCAGCCCCTGGCCCGTACGGCGCTCCTTGGCGGCGGAGTCGGGGACCTCGCCGCCGCTCGGCTGGGCCGGGATGCCGTCGGGCGCGGGACGCGGACGGTGGGCGTCGGGTTCGGCGGCCGAGGGCTGGGAGTGCTCGGAGCCACCTGCGGTGTCGGGCTTCACAGGGGTACCTGCCGGGTCCTTCCCCTTGGCGCGGGACGTGCTCGTACCCGGCGCCGAGGACGGCTCGCCGGTGCGTGCCTGAGCCGGTAAGGCCGGGGCACCGGACGGCCTGGGCGGCGGCGTCGAGGTACGCAGAAGCGCCCCACGGGGGTCCGTGGGGTCGGCGCCCTGTGGGCGCTCGAAAGAGGTGGGGTGCTCCGTCACGCGTGTCGAATCCGTCCGTCCGGGACCGCACGCCGCGCGTGCGGATCGTCCCGCCGAAATGCCGATACCCGGAATACGTGCCCCAGGAACGGAATTCCCGCGTGGTCAGAGGCTGTTCCTGTGCCACCGGTGGACCGGCGGCCCTCAGAACCGGTGTCGCCGGTGTTGCCCTCGTACCCCTCGCTCACGTCCTGCCGCCCCTCGGTGACATCTGGTCAGTCCCGGTACCTGCCCCGGGAGTTGTCGCGGTGCCCTTGCGGAGGACGATCCTACGGTTGCGCACCGGGGGCACATCAAGGGTCTCATGTGGACATGTGCGCGGGGGTGCGGTCCCAGTCCTCCGGAAGTGAAGGTACAGCCCAGGACGGATCCGGGCGCCAGTGCTGCCAGCCGTCCGCGAACGGAGCACCCCACGCGCGGATCACATCCACCGCCGACCAGCCCGCTTTCCGTACCCGCTCGGCGAGTTGGGGATCCATCAGCCCGTCCCGCTGGGCCTGCGCGAACTCGTCCTCGTCACGCCACTGCCAACTCCGGTCCGGGTCAACGGTGATGTCCAGGAAGTGGTCCTCGGAGTCGACCCCGCCGGCCCAACGGGCCAGCGGCTCCTCAAGGTTCACGTACCAGTTCTTGAACCGCCATCCAGGCTCCCAGAACAGCCACACCGACCACGGCTCACCGGGCCGCGCCAGCTTCAGCACGCCCGTACCGAACCAGCGGTCCAACTGCACCGTGCGCGGCTTGGTGTACCGGGTCTCCAGCGGCTCCCCGTGCACCGACGTGCCGTCCGCGAGCACCGGCTTCACACACTCGGTGCCGGGCGCCATCCAGACGGCGAGCAGCTCCTCGTCGTCGCGGACGACCGTGACGGGGCGGGCGATGTGGAAGCGCGGTCCGGCGTTCTCCCGATAACGCCACAGGATCTGACTCCCGGGCGCCCAGAAGGCCGTAGACGTACCCGCTTCCACCGCTCTCACCGCTCCACCGTCTGCCATGAACAGATATTAGGTGCCCCGGGCATACGACGCTGCGGCGCGCGTCACGGTTCTCGCCACGGCGGCAATTGGTTACGGACGCGTCATCCGCAGGACATCGAGGGCCTCGTCGAGCTGCGCCTCGGTCAGGTCACCGCGTTCCACATAGCCGTTCTCCAGCACGACTTGGCGGATCGTCTTCCGCTCCGCCAGTGCCTTCTTGGCCACCTTGGCGGCCTCCTCGTACCCGATGTACTTGTTCAGCGGGGTGACGACGGACGGCGAGGACTCCGCGTACTCCCGCGCGCGCTCCCGGTGCGCGACGATCCCGTCCACGGTCCGGTCGGCGAGCAGCCGCGACACGTTCGCGAGCAGCCGGACGGACTCCAGGACGTTCTTGGCGATCACCGGCAGCATCACATTGAGCTCGAAGTTGCCCGCGGCCCCGGCGGTGGCGACGGTCACGTCATTCCCGACGACCTGCGCGGCGACCATCAGCACGGCCTCCGGAATCACCGGGTTGACCTTGCCGGGCATGATCGAGGACCCCGGCTGCAGATCCGGCAGCGAGATCTCGGACAGCCCGGTGCGCGGCCCCGACGCCATCCACCGCAGATCGTTCGCGATCTTCGTCAGTCCTACGGCGATGGTCCGCAACTGCCCGCTGGTCTCGACGATCCCGTCCCGCGCACCCTGCGCCTCGAAGTGGTCCCGCGCCTCGGTCAGCGGCAGCCCGGTGACCAGGGCGACCTCCGCGATCACGGCGGCGGAGAAACCGGGTGGGGTGTTGATCCCGGTGCCGACGGCGGTACCGCCGAGCGGCAGTTCGGCCAGCCGGGGCAGCGAGGCCTGCAACCGCTCGACGCCGTACCGCACTTGGGCCGCGTACCCGCCGAACTCCTGCCCCAGCGTCACCGGGGTCGCGTCCATCAGATGGGTCCGCCCCGACTTCACCACGTCGGCGAACTCGACGGACTTGCGCGAGAGCGCGCCCGAGAGATGCTCCAGGGCGGGGATCAGGTCGTGGATCACGGCACCGGTTGCCGCGATGTGAATGCTGGACGGGAAGACGTCGTTGGACGACTGCGAGGCGTTGACGTGGTCGTTCGGATGCACGTCCCGCCCGAGCCGCTCGGTCGCGAGGGTGGCGATCACCTCGTTGGTGTTCATGTTCGACGAGGTGCCGGACCCGGTCTGGAACACGTCGATCGGGAAGTGCTCGTCCCACGCCCCGCCGGCCACCTCACGGGCCGCCTCCTGGATCGCCTCCGCGATGTCCTTGTCCAGCACGCCCAGTTCGGCGTTCACCTTGGCGGCGGCACCCTTGATGTGGGCGAGCGCCTCGATGTGGGCGCGCTCGATGCGCTGGCCGGAAATCGGGAAGTTCTCGACGGCACGCTGCGTCTGCGCCCGCCACTTGGCGTCCGCCGGGACCCGTACCTCGCCCATGGAGTCGTGTTCGATGCGGTAGTCGCTCATACCTGTATATCGACCGGGAGGGCGGGGATGTTCCGGGTCAGTGGTCCGGGGCCGTGCAGACGGGCTTTCCGGCCACCTCGGCGCACGCCTGTGCCCCGCGCGGGTCCGCGGCGGCCAGCATCGGGCTGCTGTAGCCGTCCGAGCGGTCACCCGGGTACTCGGCGGACAGCTCGTCCCGGCCCGACCTGATCGAGATCTCCCGCGCGCCGCCGACCCGGGTGCGCACCTCGGACCAGACGGTCGCGCAGGACGGCGAGTAGCGCAGCCGCACGACCTGGGCGGCCCGCGCGACGACGCTCTCCGTACGGGCGTCCCGGGCACAGGCCACGGCGGACGGCAGCTCCCCCTGACAGCCACCGTCACGGCAGGAGGCCGCCGCGTGCCACTCCGCCCCGCCGTCGCGGTCGAGGACGTCGGCGGCACCGGCGGTGACCGCGACCGTGGTGGCCATCGCGGCGAGGGCGACGAGGGCGCGGGCGGGGGCGCGCAGCCGGCGGGGGCGTACGGGCAGGACCGGGAGCGGCGGCGGAGGGGTGGGGCCGGGCTGCTCCCGAACCGCCGTGTCCCACAGGGAGAACAGCGGGCCGGGGTCGGTGTGCGCTAGCCGGGCCAGCGCCTCGACCGCGGCCCGGGGAGGGAGCTGGTCGCCGCTCAGATAACGGTGCCAGGTCGACGTGCTGTACGGGGTGACGGCGGCCAGCGCGGCCAGGCTCAGGCCGGTCCGCTGCTTGAGGAGGCGGAGCCGTTCCGTCAGGAGCCGCTGCCGCTCGACCGCCACGTGGCTTTCCATCCTGCTCCCTCGCCGTACCGGGGTGACCGTCGTGATCCGTTCCCGGGGGCGGTACGGGGCCACACCCGGATCGCCCCGAATATTCCGGATTATGAAGGGGTGTTGACCTGGCGTCCCCGACGGGACGTACGGGATCGTCCCGTCGGGGGACCGGGGTCAGGCGGGGGTCAGCACCAGCGGACGGTGCTGTGGTTGCGGACGTAGTGCGCGGAGACGTAGCCCTCGTGGTGCGGCAGCTTGTACCAGCGGTGGTTGCCGAAGACACCGGAGCCGCGCGTCTTGCAGACGATGGGAAGGACCCGCCCGACCGGGCGCGTGCCGACGATGCGGTAGCCGGTGCCGGGGCCGGAGCGGACGTTCAGACGGGTGTACTGGCGGGTCGTGACGCTGCCCCAGCCGTGGGCGGTGACGTGGTGGCGGGTGACGTGGTGCCGGGTGGGGTGCGCCGAGTGGCCGGCCGGGGCGGCGACGGCTGCTGCGGGGAAGAGGGCGACGGCTGCGAGCGCGGCCACGAGACCGTCGCGCAGAGTGCGTCGGATCATGGGGGGTTCCTCCGAGTCGACCGGGGACCACGGGCTGTGATCCAGTCAGCACGGAGCTTTTCCGGCAAAGCGGGCGAAAATGCCGTCCCGTTTGTTCCTGGGACGGATTGGGACAGGGGCGGGATCCCGAGCGCCCCGGGACACCACTCGGGGCTTCCCCTTCTGTGTCCGGGTGGACCAATCAGCTCAGCCCGTCCGGCGTCTGAGGACGAGGCCGTTCAGGCCGATCGGGGGTCCAGGGGGTCCAGCGGGTCCAGCCTCCTGGCGGGGTCGAAGGGGCGGAGCCCCTGGAGGACGGGACGGGTAGGGGCGGCGGGGCGAAATCAATTGCCGCCGCCCCGAAGGGACTACACCAGCCCCGGCCCCCGCACCGGAATGTGCGTGAACGTCGGCTCCGGCGCCGGGTTCTGGAAGAAGTCGTTGCCCTTGTCGTCGACGACGACGAACGCAGGGAAGTCCTCGACCTCGATCTTCCAGACCGCCTCCATGCCGAGCTCCTCGTACTCGACGACCTCGACCTTCTTGATGCAGTCCTGGGCGAGCCGGGCCGCCGGGCCGCCGATCGAGCCGAGGTAGAAACCGCCGTGCGCGTCGCACGCGTCGGTGACCTGTTTGCTGCGGTTGCCCTTGGCGAGCATCACCTTGGAGCCGCCCGCCGCCTGGAACTGCTCCACGTAGGAGTCCATGCGGCCGGCCGTCGTGGGACCGAAGGAACCGGACGCGTAGCCCTCGGGCGTCTTCGCCGGCCCGGCGTAGTACACCGGGTGGTCCTTCAGGTACTGCGGCATCTCCTCGCCCGCGTCCAGCCGCTCCTTGATCTTGGCGTGCGCGATGTCGCGGGCCACGACCAGCGGGCCGGAGAGTGAGAGCCGGGTCTTGACCGGGTACTTGGTCAGCTCGGCGAGGATGTCGTCCATGGGCTGGTTGAGGTCGATGCGGACGACGTCCTTCTCGGCGGAGTCCAGGTGCTCGTCCGTCGTCTCCGGCAGGAAGCGCGCCGGGTCGGTCTCCAGCTGCTCCAGGAAGACGCCCTCGGCGGTGATCTTCGCGAGGGCCTGACGGTCGGCCGAGCAGGACACGGCGATGGCTACGGGGCACGAGGCGCCATGACGGGGAAGTCGGACGACCCGCACGTCGTGGCAGAAGTACTTGCCGCCGAACTGCGCCCCGATCCCGATCTTCTGCGTCAGCTCGAAGACCTTCTGCTCCAGGTCCTTGTCCCGGAAGCCGTGGCCCAACTCCGAGCCCTCGGCCGGGATTTCGTCCAGGTAGTGCGCGGAGGCGTACTTCGCGGTCTTCAGCGCGTACTCGGCGCTCGTACCGCCGACAACGATCGCCAGGTGGTACGGCGGGCAGGCCGCCGTGCCCAGTGAACGGATCTTCTCCTCCAGGAACTTCATCATGGAGCCCTCGTTGAGGACCGCCTTCGTCTCCTGGTAGAGGAAGCTCTTGTTGGCCGAGCCGCCGCCCTTCGCCATGAACAGGAACTTGTAGGCGCCGCCGTCGGTCGCGTACAGCTCGACCTGCGCGGGCAGGTTCGACCCGGTGTTCTTCTCGTCCCACATGGTCAGCGGGGCCATCTGCGAGTACCGCAGGTTGAGGTTGAGGTACGCGTCGTAGATGCCGCGCGACAGGGCCGACTCGTCGCCGCCCTCCGTGAGCACGTTCTGTCCGCGCTTGCCCATGACGATCGCCGTACCGGTGTCCTGGCACATGGGCAGCACACCGGCCGCCGCGATGTTCGCGTTCTTCAGGAGGTCCAGCGCCACGAACTTGTCGTTGTTCGACGCCTCGGGGTCGTCGATGATCCGGCGCAGCTGCGCGAGGTGGGCCGGCCGCAGATAGTGCTGGATGTCGTGGATCGCCTCGGCCGCCAGCCTCCGCAGCGCCTCCGGCTCGACCTTGAGGAACGTCCGCCCGTCGGCCTCGAAGGTGGAGACACCCTCGGAGGTCACCAGCCGGTACGGGGTGGTGTCCTCTCCCATAGGGAGCAGATCGGTGTACGCGAACTCAGGCATGTCGCCCATTCCTCACTCGACAGACAGCGCAGCCGGCCTCCATTGGCAGGCCTCCACCAGCGTAGAACCTGCCGCTGACACCGGGCTTGTGAGGTAAGGCTCAGTTCGCCGGGCGCCGCGCCACGCCAACGTTGTCCACACCCCTAGTCGCGATCTATCGCGTTTCGGTACCCTGCTGTCGTGGACCTTGAGAAGCAGCCCGCATCCGCGCCCACGGCCCCGCAGCCCGCGCCCGCCGCCTCCGCGCTGCGCGCCTCGGACGCCGACCGTGACCGCATCGCCGACATCCTGCGCGACGCCCTGGTCGAGGGGCGGCTGAGCGCCGACGAGCAGGCCGAGCGGGTCGAGGGGGTGCTGAGCGCCAAGACGGTCGGTGAGCTGGAGGTCTTCATCCAGGATCTGCCGGCCGCCCATGGACACCGGGCGACGGCTTCGTCGTACAGCCCCGCGCCGAACCGCCCGACGGAGGGCGCGATCCCGGCCGAGGCCGACGGACACGTGGTGGCGGTGTTCAGCTCGGCGATGCGCAAGGGCCGCTGGCGTGCCGGTCGCCGCATGCACGCGTACGCCGTGTTCGGCAG
Source organism: Streptomyces sp. NPDC050549 (assembly GCF_040655035.1). Lineage (NCBI taxonomy): Bacteria > Bacillati > Actinomycetota > Actinomycetes > Kitasatosporales > Streptomycetaceae > Streptomyces > Streptomyces sp. NPDC050549. The sequence continues at coordinate 174,995 of NZ_JBFAJD010000009.1, read as the reverse complement.
TGTCGAGATCGACCTCAGCGAGGCGATCTTCGAGTACCAGCAGGTCGTCATCAAGGCGATCTCGGTGTTCGGCAACGTCGAGATCCGCGTCCCGGAGAACGTGTCGCTGCGCGGCACCGGCGGCGGCGTCCTGGGCAACTTCGAGGTGGACACGCTGGACTCGCTGGAGCCGGACGCGCCCGTGATCTACGTCGACGGGTGGGCCGTACTCGGAAACATCGAGGCAAAGCCCAAGCGCGGCAAGCTCGTTGCGGACATTCTCGATCGGGTTCAGCGCAAGGTCGACAAGGGTTTGCGCAAACACCTGGACCGTTGACGGTTGTGAATCGGGACACATGTGGAGCTGATCGGTCCGTGCCGGTCCGCCCCTGACATCGCGCACAAGCACACGGAAACCAGCGGTTCGGAACTCAGTGCATAGGCGCGCGCACAGCGGGTAGGCCTTGCTGCATCGTCTCTCGCTCGCGAAGCCGTCGTCAGGAGTAGACCGTGCTGCAACCGTCGCATTCGTCCCTGCAGGTAGCTGCTGTTCCGGCCCAGCGGGTGCCTGCGCGAGACAGGGACCAAGACGCTCCATGGCACACCGAAGCGGTGTGCCGGCGCGACGAGGCCGGCCTGTTCTTCGCACCCTCCAAAGAACCCACCGCCGCCCGGCTCTCCCGCGAGGACGCCGCCAAGCGCGTCTGCGCGCGCTGTCCGGTCATGGTCGAGTGCCGCGAACACGCGCTCCTCCAACCCGAGCCCTACGGCGTCTGGGGCGGCCTCACCGCCGCCGAACGCCGCGTGGTCCTGGCCAGGCGCCGCCGCCGCGACCTGGAACTCCAGAAGGCGAGGGCGGCGGGCCGCATAGCAGCGGCAGGCTGACCGACGTAGAAGAGGCGCCCCCACCGCACCGGGGGCGCCTCTTTCACGTACGACCGTGTGGTCGTGGCTGTGGCTGTGGCGTGGCTACTTCGCCCGATCGAAGTCGATCGCGCTGTAGGCCCGCAGCTTGCTCAGCCGGTGCTCCGAGTCGATGCGCCGCACCGTGCCCGACTTGGACCGCATCACGATGGAGTCGGTGGTCGCGGTCTCCGAGCGATACCGCACGCCCCGCAGCAACTCCCCGTCCGTGATCCCGGTCGCGACGAAGAACACGTTCTCACCTGACACCAGGTCGTTGGTGGTGAGCACCCGGTCCAGATCGTGCCCCGCGTCCAGCGCCCGCTGCCGCTCCGCGTCGTCCTTGGGCCACAACTTGCCCTGGATCACGCCCCCCAGGCACTTCACGGCGCAGGCCGAGATGATGCCCTCGGGCGTGCCGCCGACACCGAGCAGCAGATCCACGCCGGTGCCCTCGCGCAGCGCCAGGATCGAGCCGGCGACATCGCCGTCGGAGATCAGCTTGATCCGCGCACCGGTCTCCCGGATCTCCTTGATGATCCCGTCGTGCCGAGGCCGGTCCAGGACGACGACGGTGACGTCCTCGGGCGTGACCCGCTTGGCCTTGGCGACCCGGCGGACGTTCACCGAGATCGGGGCCTCGATGTCGACGAACTCGGCGGCCTCGGGCCCGGTGACCAGCTTGTCCATGTAGAAGACGGCGGACGGGTCGAACATGGAACCCCGGTCCGCGGCGGCCAGCACGGCGATCGCGTTCGGCATGCCCTTGGCGTTGAGCGTGGTGCCGTCGATCGGGTCGACGGCGATGTCGCACTCGGGCCCGGTCCCGTCACCGACGCGCTCGCCGTTGAAGAGCATCGGCGCCTCGTCCTTCTCGCCCTCGCCGATGACGACGACGCCGTTCATCGAGACGGTGGAGACGAGGGTCCGCATGGCTCGTACGGCGGCACCGTCGGCGCCGTTCTTGTCACCGCGCCCGACCCAGCGGCCCGCGGCCATCGCGGCGGCTTCGGTCACCCGGACGAGTTCCAGGGCGAGGTTGCGGTCGGGGGCCTCGGAGGGGACTTCGAGTTCGGACGGCAGATGATGATGCTCGGTCATCGGAGCGCACCTTTCTGATACGACGACGGCCGGATGAGGGTATGGCCACGACTCTATCGCCAGACAGACAAAATGAGCAGGGGGCCCCACGGATGAGCGGGCCAGGGTACCTGCGACGATAGGGACGTGGCAGGTTCGAACGGCAAGCAGAAGACGGTCCGGGACATGATTCTCTCCCTGGGCCTGATCGGGATCGCGGCGGCGATCGTCTACATCTTCATCCCGCACAGCGACCACGCTCCGGACGTCAAGCGGGTCGACTACCGCGTGGAGCTGCTCACGGCGCGCCGTGCGGCGCCGTACCCGGTGGCGGCGCCGGAGGGCCTGCCCAAGAGCTGGAAGGCGACCTCGGTCCGCTACGACGGCGCCGCGTTCGATGCCTGGCACCTCGGGTTCAGTGCCCCCGACGGTCAGTACGTGCAGATAGAGCAGTCGACTCAGAAGCCCGCCGACTTCGTCGACACCGCCAGCCAGGGCGCCACCGCGACCAAGACCACCCAGACCATCGACGGCCACACCTGGACCCGCTACACCGGCGGTCGCTACGACGCCCTCGTCCTCGCGGGCAAGGGCTCGACGACGGTGGTGGCGGGCACGGGCTCCTTCGCCCAACTGACCGAGATGGCAGAGGCGTTGAAGACGAAGTAGCCCGACGGGTGTTTCCGCCCTACGGCCGGGCGTACGGCCGGGTCATGATCTCCATGTTGTGGCCGTCCGGGTCCTCGAAGTAGGCGCCGCGACCGCCGAAGAGGTGGTTCGTCCGGCCGGGCTCCTTGTGGTACGGGTCGGCGTAGTACGTGACCCCGGCCAACTCCAGACGGCCGATCATGGTGTCGAACTGCTCGTCGGGCACGAGGAACGCGTAGTGCTGCGGCTGGATCGGCTCGTCGCGCTTCTCGTAGTAGTCGAGTGTCACGCCGTTGCCCAGGTCGACCGGCACGAACGGCCCGAAGGGCGCGCCGACCTCCAGACCCAGGATCGCGGCGAGGAACTCGGCCGACAGCCGCCGGTCCGTGGCGTAGACGGCGGTGTGGTTCAGCTGGACTGACGTTGGCAGTGACATGTGTGAGCGAGTCTCCGAGTCTTTGGTCCGATGAGAGCGCCACGTACGGGCGCCCGGAGGGAAGACAAGGAGAAACGGCGGGGCTCTTGCCCGCCTCGTGCTCACGCCGAGGCCGGGTGCCCCACTCGTGAATGGCCCATGGCCGACCCGGCAGTCACCTGACGGACCCTAGTGCCGCACCGAGCGTCACGGCAATGCCGAATGCCGAGGACCCCGGCGCGGACAGTGTGCTGCCCGCGCCGGGGTCCTCGGTGCGTCACGTGTCTCAGACGGTGGTGACGACCTGGTCGAACTCCAGGCGCGGGGAGCGCGGGAACCAGGCGTCCTCGCCCGGCTTGCCGATGTTGATGACGACGAACGGGGTGTGGTCGTCGTCCAGGAACTCCTTCTGGACGCCCGCGAAGTCGAGACCGGTCATCGGGCCCGCGGCGAGGCCGGCGGCGCGGATGCCGATGATGAAGTACGCGGCCTGGAGCGCGGCGTTCAGCGCGGCGTTGCCCTCGCGGACCTCGCGCTCGCCGAAGACGGCGTCCTTGGCCTGCGGGAAGTGCGGGAAGAGGTGCGGCAGTTCCTCGTGGAACTCGTTGTCCGCGGAGAGGATCGCGACCAGCGGGGCGGCGGCGGTCTTCTTCTGGTTGCCCTCGGCGAGGTGCTGCACGAGACGCTCGCGGGCCTCGGGGGAGCGGACCAGGGTGATGCGCAGCGGCGACTGGTTCATCGAGGTCGGACCGTACTTGACCAGGTCGTAGATCGCCTGGACCTGCTCGTCGGTCACGGGCTCGTCGGTGAAGGTGTTCGCCGTGCGGGCCTCGCGGAACAGCAGGTCCTGGGCGGCGGGGTCAAGAACGAGAGACATACGAGAACTTCCTCAGGGGGCGGAAGCGGATTACCGGACCGCGGTCCGGTTAAGCTGACGAGACCGACCGTACGACACGGTAGGTTCAATGTTCAATCAAAAATGGAGCATGGTGATCCGCCTCACAGCGAACCACTGTTGCCGCTACCGGCCGCCGCTGCCCGGCACCGTTGCCGGGCGCCTCTACTCGGCGTCGCCCTCCGCGGCCTCTTCCTCCGCGAGCGCCGCGTCCAGCCGCGCCCGCGCCCCGTCCAGCCAGCGCCGGCACACCTTGGCCAGCTCCTCGCCCCGCTCCCAGAGCGCGAGCGACTCCTCCAGCGTCGTACCGCCCGCCTCCAGCCGCCGTACGACCTCGATCAGCTCGTCGCGCGCCTGCTCGTACCCGAGCGCCTCTGCCGTCCCGGCACCTTCGTCAACCTTGCTGGTCATCCGCCCACCCTATGCATGTGCCGTATCCACCCGAACCGTGAACTCACCCTCGGCGACCCGCGCCCGCAGCACCTCGTCGGCCGTCACCTCTTCCGGGTCCCGGACGGCCTGCCCGTCGGCCTTCTGCAGCACCGCGTACCCCCGCTTCAGGGTCGCCGCGGGGGAGAGGGCCACCACGCGCGCGTGCGTGTGGGTCAGCTCCGAGTCGGCGCGGTCCAGGAGGTGGCCCAGCGTGCGCCGGCCGCGGTCGAGGAGGGCGGCGACATGGTCCGCCCGCTCGTCGATCATCCGGTGCGGATCCTCTATCGACGGCCGCGCCAGCGCCTGCGCCAGCCCGCGCTCCTCCCGGTCGACGAACGCCACCACGCACCGCCGCGCCCGGTCGCGCAGCTGCCGTACGCGCTCGTACTCCTCGCCCACGTCCGGTACGACCTTCTTCGCCGCGTCGGTCGGGGTGGAGGCGCGCAGGTCGGCCACGTAGTCCAGGAGCGGGTTGTCGGGCTCGTGCCCGATCGCGGACACCACGGGCGTACGGCACTCCGAGACGGCCCGCACCAACTGCTCGTCGGAGAACGGCAGCAGGTCCTCCACGCTGCCGCCGCCCCGCGCCACGATGATCACGTCCACACCGTCGAGCGCGTCCAGCTCCTTCACGGCCTGCACCACCTGCGGCACGGCGTGCACGCCCTGCACGGGCACGTTGCGCACCTCGAAGCGGACGGCGGGCCAGCGGTGCCGCGCGTTCTCCAGCACATCCCGCTCGGCGGCCGAGGCCCGCCCGCAGACCAGCCCGATGAGCTGTGGCAGGAACGGCAACGGTTTCTTCCGGTCGGCCGCGAACAGCCCCTCGGCGGCCAGCGACTTCTTCAACTGCTCCAGCCGCGCAAGGAGTTCACCCACCCCCACCGGCCTTATCTCCGTGGCCCGCAACGACAGCTGCCCGCGCGGGGCGTACCACTCCGGCTTCGCGAGTACGACCACCCGCGCGCCCTCGCTGACGACATCGGCGATCTCGTCGAACACCTGCCGGAAGCAGGTCACACTCACCGAGATGTCGTACGACGGGTCGCGCAGCGTCAGGAACACGACACCGGCACCCGGGCGCCGCGACAGCTGGGTGATCTGCCCCTCGACCCACACCGCGCCGAGCCGGTCGATCCACCCGCCGATCAGCCGGGAGACCTCGCCGACGGGGAGCGGGGCGTCCGGAGCCGTGTTGAGAGCCATGCGCCCGAGAGTAACGGCCGCCTCCGACAACGCGGTCGAGGTGAGGAGCGTGTGACCCTCAACCGGTCTCCGCGTCGGCCTTGTCGCGGTTGCCCTGCACCAGGAGCACCGCCAGCCCGACCGCCAGCCAGATCGCGCCCACCACCTGTGCCGTACCTGACGCCTCCACGATCACCGCGACGGTGATCGCCGCCCCCAGCACCGGCACCAGGACGTGCCGCCACCACACCACCGGTCCTCCCCGGCGCCGTACCGCGAACCAGCCCACCACGCTCGCGTGCAGCAGCGTGAAGGCGGTCAGCGCGCCGATGTCGACGACCGACACCAGCTGGTCGAGCCCGTCGTCGCGGCGGGCGGCCCAGACCGCGGCGACCAGCGTGATGAGGGCCGCCGACAGCAGTGCGACCCGCGGTACTCCGTCGTCGGTCTGCGACAGGGCGCGGGGCAGCCGTCGGTCGCGGGCCATCGCGAACACCAGGCGCCCCGCCGCGGCCTGCCCGACGAGCGCCGCGAAGGCCGCGCCGATCGCCTTGCTGACGGCCACCAGGTTGTGCAGCCAGTTGCCCACCGACACGTCGACCGCGTCGTAGAACGCCGATCCCTGCCTCCCGGCGTCGGCCGCGAGCTGTGCGGAGGTCGTCGGCTCCAGCAGGGCGACCAGGTACGTCTGGGTGATGAACAGGACACCGGCCAGCGCGAGGCAGCACAGCAGCGCCCTGGCGACCTTCTCGGAGCCGCCGGTGACCTCCTCCGCGAAGGTGGCGACCGCGTCGAAACCCAGGTAGGAGAGCACGGCGACGGAGACCGCGCCGATCACCGCCGACAGCGCGAACGCGCCCTGGGTGCCGTCCCCGGACAGCGGTGACAGCCAGCCCCGTTCGGCGCCGTCGCGCGCGAGGACGACGATCGCCGACACGACGAAGATGACGAGGACCACGATCTCCATCGCGAGGACGAGGAAGCCCACGCGCGCGGCGGCCCGCACTCCCCAGAGGTTGAGGCAGGTCGTGAGGACGACTGCCAGCGCGGTCCACACCCACCGGGAGACGTCCGGGACCAGCGCGTTCATGGCGATCCCGGAGAAGAGATAGGCGACGGCGGGGATCAGGACGTAGTCCAGCATCGCCATCCAGCCGGCGATGAACCCGGCCCCCCTGCCGAGCCCCACGCGCGCGTAGGCGAACACCGAGCCCGCCTGGGGGACGACCCGTACCATCTGCGCGTAGCTGAAAGCGGTGAACGCCATCGCGACGGTCGCCACGACGTAGACCAGCGCGACCGCGCCGTGCGACTTGGCGTCCAGGGTGCCGAACACGCCGACCGGCGCCATCGGGGCGATGAACAGCAGCCCGTAGACGACGAGATCCCGGAAACCGAGGCTGCGCCGCAGCCGCGGTCCCTCGCCGGCCGTGGTCGTCGTGTCCGTGTCCGTGTCGGCCATCTCGCGTCTCCCGTACGTAGTGTCCGGCCCCGCCCCTCCCACTCCACCGCCAGTCTCTCCACCGGCGCGATCTTTGACCCGTCGAGCGCGGCCTTACGATGGGACGCATGACTGCTTCGTCTGGCCGCCGTGTCCTGCTCGCCGCCCCCCGGGGCTACTGCGCGGGTGTGGACCGCGCCGTGATCGCCGTCGAGAAAGCCCTTGAGCAGTACGGGGCTCCGATCTATGTCCGGCACGAGATCGTGCACAACAAGTACGTCGTCCAGACCCTGGAGAAGAAGGGCGCAGTCTTCGTCGAGCGGACCGAGGAGGTCCCCGAGGGGAACATCGTGATGTTCTCCGCGCACGGCGTCGCGCCCGTCGTCCACGACGAGGCCAAGCGGGGCAATCTCGCCACCATCGACGCGACCTGCCCCCTGGTGACCAAGGTCCACAAGGAAGCCGTCCGGTTCGCCAACGACGACTTCGACATCCTCCTCATCGGGCACGAGGGCCACGAGGAGGTCATCGGCACCTCCGGAGAGGCCCCCGACCACATCACCCTGGTCGACGGCCCGTCCGACGTCGCCAAGGTCGAGGTGCGGGACCCCTCCAAGGTGGTCTGGCTCTCCCAGACGACCCTCTCCGTGGACGAGACCATGGAGACCGTCGACGCCCTGAAGGAGAAGTTCCCGCAGCTCATCTCCCCGCCCAGCGACGACATCTGCTACGCCACGCAGAACCGCCAGCTCGCCGTGAAGCAGATGGGCGAGGAGGCCGACCTGGTGATCGTGGTCGGCTCGAAGAACTCCTCCAACTCCGTACGGCTCGTGGAGGTCGCCAAGCTGGCCGGCGCGAGCGCCGCCCACCTGGTGGACTTCGCCGACGAGATCGAGGAGGCCTGGCTGGAGGACGTGACCACGGTCGGCGTCACCTCGGGCGCCTCCGTGCCGGAGATCCTGGTCGAGCAGGTCCTGGAGTGGCTGTCCGGGCACGGCTACGAGGACGTCGAACTGGTCAAGGCGGCCGAGGAGTCCATCACGTTCTCGCTGCCCAAGGAACTCCGCCGTGATCTGCGCGAAGAGGCCGCGGCACTGGTCGCCGAGCGCACGGGTACGGCCGGTACGACCCCCTCCGGGCAGTGACTGTCAGTCGTTCGTCGTAGCGTGGTTCCATGCAGATCTTCGGCGTGGACATCGGTGGATCCGGGATCAAGGGCGCCCCAGTGGACCTGGACAAGGGCGAATTGACCCAAGAGCGGTGCAAGGTGCTGACCCCGCAGCCGGCGACACCTGACGGGGTGGCCGACGGCGTGAAGGAAGTCGTCGACCACTTCGGCTGGACGGGACCGGTCGGGCTGACGTTTCCGGGCGTGGTCACCGGCGGTGCCACGATCCGTACGGCGGCGAACGTCGACAAGAGCTGGATCGACACCGACGCGGGCGCGCTGTTCAGCGAGAGACTCGGCGGCCTCCCCGTGACCGTCGTCAACGACGCGGACGCGGCGGGCGTCGCCGAGATGCACTTCGGCGCCGGCCAGGGCCGCAAGGGCACGGTGATCCTGCTGACCTTCGGCACGGGCATCGGCAGCGCCCTGTTCGTCAACGGCCTCCTGGTCCCGAACACGGAGCTGGGCCACCTTGAGCTGAACGGCCACGACGCCGAGAAGAAGGCGTCCAGCAAGGCCAAGGACGACGGCGAGCTGACCTGGGAGCACTGGGCCAACCGCGTCCAGAAGTACCTGGCCCATGTCGAGATGCTGTTCTCACCCGAACTCTTCATCATCGGCGGCGGCGTCAGCCGCAAGGCCGACAAGTTCCTGCACTTCATCGAGGACATCAGGGCCGAGATCGTCCCGGCGCAGCTGCAGAACAACGCCGGGATCGTGGGGGCGGCGATGCACGCGGCGGAGGACGACTAGTCCCCCCGTCGGTCGCCCCGGATCACCCGCGTCGGCGGCGGTTCACCAGCTGGATTCGGCGGACCGTCGCGATGAGGCCCGCGATCAGCGTTCCGCCGTAGAGCCAGCCGGCCTGGGTGGCGAGTCCGGTGACCACACCCATCAGGCGGTTGCCCAGGCCGCCGCTGCCGTCGGCCACCGGAAAGAGGCCCACGGCGAAGGCGATCGGCACGACCACCGGCGCGGTCAGCAGGTCCCCCCGCCGGATCCAGACCGCCGTCAGCACGCACACCGGCAGGAACAGCACGCCGTACACGGTCAGGGACGCCCCGAACAGCAACTGGTCGAGGAAGCCGAGCGCGACCATCACGGCCGCGCAGAACAGGCCGCCGCCGAGCCCGGTGAGCCGGGGGTTCGGCAACGGCCGTACGGACTGGGGCGCCGCCGGGCCGGGGCGTCGTGCGGCCGCCGGACGGCGCTGCGCGGTGCCGCGTGGCTGGGGTCCCGGCCGGGGCGCACGGGCCGGGCCGCCGTTCGGGCCCCGGCCGGCCTGCGGGGGCAGCGGCGGGGCTCCGCGTCTTGCGCCGGGCTGTGGGGGTCGTGTCCTGTGTTGCTCCACTGGACCAACTTAGGTCGGTTTATGTGCCGAATAGGCCCTCAGACACGCCGATGGGCAGAGCTTGGCCACGTGTTCGACGCGGAGCCGGGGCGGGGCGGCTCACGCCGTAGACTGGTTGATCGGCCCCGGGCCCAGTCCCCGTCAGCCCGCAGTCCCCTCCAGTGCTCTCACGCCTCTCACGTACGGGAAGTCGCAACGTGTCGCTCACGATCGGAATCGTCGGTCTGCCGAATGTCGGCAAGTCGACCCTGTTCAACGCCCTGACCAAGAACGACGTGCTGGCGGCCAACTACCCGTTCGCCACGATCGAGCCGAACGTCGGCGTGGTCGGCGTCCCCGACGCCCGCCTGACCAAGCTGGCCGAGATCTTCTCCTCGCAGAAGATTCTCCCGGCGACCGTCGACTTCGTCGACATCGCGGGCATCGTGAAGGGCGCCTCCGAGGGTGAGGGCCTGGGCAACAAGTTCCTCGCCAACATCCGCGAGTCCGACGCGATCTGCCAGGTCATCCGCGCCTTCAAGGACGAGAACGTCGTGCACGTCGACGGCAAGGTCTCGCCCAAGGACGACATCGAGACGATCAACACCGAGCTGATCCTCGCCGATCTGCAGACCATCGAGAAGGTCCTGCCGCGCCTCCAGAAGGACTCGCGCATCAAGAAGGACGTCGTCCCGAAGGTCGCGGCGGTCGAGGCGGCGAAGGAGATCCTGGAGAAGGGCGACACCCTCTTCTCCCAGGGCATCGTCCAGGGCTCGGGCAAGGAGGAACTCCTCCACGACCTGCACCTGTTGACGACCAAGCCCTTCCTCTACGTCTTCAACGTCGACGAGGACGAACTGGTCGACGAGGACTTCAAGACCGAACAGCGCGCCCTGGTCGCCCCCGCCGAGGCGATCTTCCTGAACGCCAAGCTGGAGCAGGACCTCGCCGAGCTCGACGAGGAGGACGCGATGGAGCTCCTGGAGTCCGTCGGCGCCGAGGAGCCCGGCCTCGCCACCCTCGCCCGTGTCGGCTTCGACACCCTCGGCCTGCAGACGTACCTCACCGCCGGCCCCAAGGAATCCCGGGCCTGGACCATCAAGAAGGGCGCCACCGCCCCCGAGGCCGCCGGAGTCATCCACACCGACTTCCAGAAGGGCTTCATCAAGGCGGAGGTCATCTCCTTCAGCGACCTGGTGGAGATGGGGTCGGTCGCGGAGGCCCGCGCCAAGGGGAAGGCGCGGATGGAGGGCAAGGAGTATGTGATGCAGGACGGGGATGTGGTGGAGTTCCGGTTCAACGTGTAGCGGGTGACTCAGCGCCATTTCGCTGATCTGGCAAACATGCAGGTCACGAGGGGTCTGGCTCTTCGGGGTCGGACCCCTTGATTTTTGCCGTGCTGGATAGGCGCTGGATTTTCTGACCTCTCGTCACCTGTCATCGCCCCTGCTCATCCCTACCGTGCTGGATTCGTGCTGGGAAGGATGAGAGAGCCCGTGCTGGGGCATGGGCTGTTCTGTGCTTGGCGGCGGGGGCGAGTGCGGGTGGTCAGCGCTCCCGCCTACAGGGATCTGCGTATGGCTCCATGGATTGGCGGACCTCTTCCCGGACCGGGCTCATGAGGGGGCCCGGGGCGTAGTAGCGGGCTCGGGCCTTGCCGTGGGGGACGAGCCAGCCGCGGGTGACGAGCTCGCGAATGTCGCGGATGGCTTGCTGGTCGCTGAGGTCGGCGTCCTGCTGGTAGACGGTGCGGCGGACCTTCGCGTCCGAGAAGGCGGGCAGCAGAGCGTAGACGACCCGCTCGTCCAGGCCGGTAGCCTCGACCCCTTCGACCAGGCGGGTCCAGGCCCGCGACATCACGTCGAAGCGGCGCTGGGCCTGCTGCGCCTGGCGGTGGTGGGCGGTCAGGCAGAACCGGATCCAGGGCCGGGTGTCTCGCTCCGGCCTCCAGCCTGGACCGCCCACGTCCTCAAGGACCTGGTGGTAGGCGTAGATGTTCTGCCCGCGGCCAAGCCATTCCTCGATGGAGGAGAACTCGGGCGGCATCAGGGCCTCGCGGGAGAAGGCCAGGGTGGACGGCGCGCGGGACATGCGCCCGTTGCCGTCCTTCCACGGGTGGATCTCGACGAGGCTGAGGTGGGCCATGGAAGCGCGGACGTGGACGGGGACGTCGCGGTCGCCCTCGTTGAGCCAGTCGATGAACTCCGACATCAGAGCGGGAACGTCTGCTTGGTCCGGTGCATCTGTGCCACGGTGCTCGGCCCGACTCCGTCATCCCAGCCGGCGTACCGACTGCCGTATCACCAGCTGTGTGCTGAGTACCACGTGGTCATCGGCCGTCAGGCGCTCCCCGCGGCCCAGCGCCAGCCTGACCGCCGTACGGCCCAGGTCCTCATAGGGAACCCGGACGGTGGTGAGGGCGGGACTGAGGTCGGCGGCGAAGGGGACGTCGTCGAAGCCCACGAGGGACACATCGCCGGGGACGTCGAGTCCGGCCTCGCGCAGGGCGGCCAGCGCGCCGGTCGCCACCACGTCGGTGCCCGCGAAGACCGCGGTGAAGTCCAGCCCGGCGGCGAGAGCCTCCCGGATTCTCTGGTAGCCCGAGACCCGGGTGTAGGGGCCGGGCATGTCGAACTCTTCGGCGGGCGGTACGCCGTGGGCTCGCAGCGCGTGCAGCCACCCTTCGCGGCGACGTTCGGCCGTGCTCAGCAGCGGGTCGCCGCCGAGGAAGAGGATGCGCCGGTGCCCGGCGGTGAGGAGGTGGTCCACGGCCTGGAAGGCGCCCCCGCGGTTGTCGTACTCGATCACCGTGACGGGGAGACCGTCGGGCAGCGGCGGACGGCCGACCAGCACCAGACGGGATCCTGCGGCGTCCAGGGCCTTGGCGTAACCCGCCATACGGGAGCGGTACGCGTCGTCCTGCACCGCCCCGCCCACCAGTACCACCGCGCCCGCGTGCTGTTCGCGCATCAGCTGCACGAGGTCGTCCTCGCGGGCCACGTCTCCGTGCGTGGCACAGACGAGGCTCAGCCTGCCGCGGTCTGCTGCCTCCTGTTCCACTCCGGCCGCCACATGGGCCAGCGACGGGCCGGTGATGTCCTGGATGACAAGTGCGATGGGGCCGGCCACGCGCCCCGAGAGCGCCTTGGCGTGCACGTTCACCACGTAGTGCAGTGAATCCACGGCGGCCATGACGCGTGCACGTGTGGCGGCGGACACCGGGTAGTTGCCGGCGAGAGCACGGGAAACGGTTGCTACAGAAACGCCGGCACGGGTGGCGACATCGCGAATCGTGCTGGGCCGGTCGCCGCCCTGTGTGCCGCTCGGCCCACGCCTGGACCGCCTGGCTTGTCCGTTGTTCGAGGAACTGTTTCCAACGCTTGTCACAACCCGACGTTACTGCATCCGAACCCCCTTGCGGGGAGTGCATGCCGGAAACTACTGTCCCGAAACAGTAAACGTTTACTCCTCTCTGCCTCCCTGCCTCCCAGGAGACCACCACCCATGTCCGTCACCTACCTGCGTTGGGGCACCGACGACCTGTCCCTCCTCCTGTCCTACGACCCCACCGGCCCGGTACGGCTGCTGGCGGCGGGTCCGGTCGCCGGACTGCCCGATCCCACGCGCGAACCCGAGCTGTGCGCCCGGCTCGTCCACCGTGCCCTGCCCCTGGTCGAGGTGCAGCTCGCGGGCAGTGGGCGCGTCGGCACGTCGGGCAAGCGCCATGTGGACGGTGCCGCCTCGCGGGAGTTGCGTTACGCCGGACATGAAGACGTGCGGGAGCAGGCGGGCGGCACGCTCCTGCGGACCTTGCGCGTGCACATGGCGGACGCGGTCAGCGGTCTGCGCGTGACCGCCCTCTGCACGGTCCGTGAGGAGCTGCCGGTCCTCGGCGCCCAGGCGTTCGTGGAGAACACCGGCGGCGGCTCCCTCACCCTCCAGTACGTCTCCTCCTTCGCCCTCGCCAACCTCGCCCGCGGTCTCGGCGACGGCCGGCGCTGGGAGGACGGTCTCGCCCTGTGGTCGGCGGCCAACCCGTGGAGCGGTGAGTTCCGCTGGTCCCGGGCCGGCTTGGCGCAGCGGGGCCTGTACGACGTCGGCATGGTGCCGTTCGGCCAGACCGGTTCCAAGAATCGCGTCACTCTGACCAGCACCGGCTCCTGGTCCTCCTCCGAGCACCTGCCGATGGGCTGTCTCGAGGAGTCCGACACGGGCCGGGCCCTGCTGTGGCAGATCGAGCACAACGGCTCCTGGCACGCCGAACTCGCCGACCGCTTCGGCGACGTGTACGTCGCCCTGTCGGGCCCCACCGACCGTGAGCACCAGTGGCGACACCGGCTCGCCCCCGGCGGGTCCTTCCTCACCGTTCCCGCCGCCGTGGCGTTCGTGGAGGAAGGCGGGTTCGAGGCCGCTCTCCGCGCTATGACGCGTCACCGCCGCGTCACCCGCCGACCGCACCCGGACCACCAGGGCCTGCCGGTCGTCTTCAACGACTTCATGAACAGCTTGATGGGCGAGCCGAGCACCGAGAGCCTGCTGCCCCTGGTCGACGCGGCCGCAGTGGCCGGTGCCGAGTACTTCTGCATAGACGCCGGCTGGTTCGACGACGAGCCGCCCGGTGTCGTGGGCCCCGGCGGCGTGCCGGGATGGTGGGACGCCCCGGGAGAGTGGAGGGAGTCGGCCCGGCGCTTCCCTGGAGGGCTGAAGGAGGTGCTCGACCACATCCGTACGTCGGGCATGGTGCCTGGTCTCTGGCTCGAACCCGAGGTCGTGGGTGTGCGCAGCCGTATCGCCGCCACTCTGCCCGACGAGGCGTTCTTCCGCCGGGACGGCATACGGCTCGCGGAGTGGGGACGCCACCAACTCGACCTGCGCCACCCGGCGGCCCGCGCCCACCTCGACGACACGGTCGACCGGCTGGTACGCGAATACGGCGTCGGCTACCTCAAGCTCGACTACAACATCGACATCGGCCCCGGCACCGACGGCCCCGATCCCGGCGATGGACCCGGCCACGGCCTGCTCGGCCACAACCGCGCCCATCTCGACTGGCTCGACGGGATCCTCGACCGGCACCCGGCCCTGGTCGTGGAGAGCTGCGCGGCCGGCGGCAGCCGTACCGATCACGCGATCCTGTCCCGGCTGCCGATCCACTCCGTCACCGACCAGCAGGACTTCCGCCTGCTGCCCGCCATCGCGGCCGCCTCGCCCACCGCCGTCACCCCGGAGCAGGCCGCGATCTGGGCCTACCCGCTGCCCGAACACGACGAGGCGGAACTCGGCATGGTGATGGTGTCGGCGATGCTCGGGCGCATCCATCTCAGCGGGCGCCCCGATCTGCTGACGCCGGATCAGGCGGCCGTCGTACGCAGGGCGGTGGACGTCTACAAGACCTACCGTCACCTGCTGCCGCATGCCGAACCGCACTGGCCGCTGGGACTGCCCGGCTGGCGCGACGGCTGGCTCGCACTGGCGTTGGCCACTGAGGGCGATACGACGCTGCTGGCCCTGTGGCGCCGGGACGGAGCGCCCGAGAGCGTCACGGTTCCGCTGCTGCGAGGCGGTCGGCCGCGGGTGCTGTTCGAAGCGGGCAAGCGCACCGAAATCGACCGGGACGAGACCGCCCGCACGCTGCGGGTGACCTTGCCGGCCGAGCGGTCGGCGGTGCTGATCGCCCTCGGTCACGAGGGTTCCTGAGCCGCGTCGGGCATGCGACGGCTCTGTCGCCCCCGGAAGGTTCCGGGGGCGACAGAGCGCTTCGGGTCCTGCGGGCCTCTTCAGCGCCTGCGCAGCACCACCGTGGTGCCGGGCTTCACGCTCAACTCGGCGCCGTCTCTCACCTTGGCTCCGTTGCCGAGATTCACGGAGTCGCCGAAGCCCTCGGTGGCGAGTGTGTGACTCCGGTTGCTGGTGGTGTTCATGCCGATCAGGTACGGGCCGTACGCGCACCGGTAGAAGGAGGCACGTCCGGCGTAGGGGGTCTCGACGCCCAGCGGGAAGTCGGGTACGTCGTCGGGTGCCTTGGCCAGGGGCAGGACCTGTCCGGCGAGCGCCTGGTGCAGGGTGTCGCCGGGCGGCGGGAAGCCGCCGCCGGGGATGTTCAGGTCGACCACGCCGAACTCGAAGTTGACCCAGTCGGGCTCGGTCGCGGCGCGGCCGTCGGGTACGTACTTCACGTCCTGCCACACGGTCGCCGAGTGCTCGATGCCGTCGGCGCCGATGAGGTGGACGCGGGCGAGCCGGTTGATGCCCCAGCGGGCCCGCCAGTACAGCGAGGCGTAGAGGATCTCGTCGCCGTGCTTGACGGCGATCAGGCCGTTCTCCTCATCGGAGAAGACGAAGCCGGGCTGTCCTGGGGTCATGGGCAGTCGGGCGCCGTCTTCCGCGGCGCCGGCGACGTACGCGTAGTCGTCGGCGGTGGACAGCAGGTTGAGGTTGGTCCGGGCGGACGCCCCCAGGTCGTAGGTCTCCTGCAGCACGTGGAAGACCTGGTTGTCGGCGAGGGACTGCCGTGCGTACCCGGTGATGTCGGGGTCCTTCAGCAGGGTGGCGAGACGCATCGGGTGGCCGTCCCACTTGGTGCCCTCGTCGTAGGAGATCACGCCGGGGTACTCGGGGTCGCGCCAGCCGATGAGGGCCTCGATGCGCATGGTCTTGTAACCGTCGGCGTCCAGCGCCGGGTGGTGGAAGACCGCGCGGGCCTTGACCATCTTGACCAGGTGTGCGCGGAGCGTGTCGTCGTCGACGCCGCCGACGCCGATGACCGCGTCGTACAGGAGGGCGAGCCAGTCCTGCAGTTCGCCGTAGTTCCCGGCGTAGCCGAGCTCCTTGGAGATGCCGGCCTTGGTGACCTGGTAGTAGGAGCCGCCCAGTGGCCTGGTCGGAGTGCCGTCGGCCTGCTCCGCACCGAGCCAGGGGGTCAGGCCCACGGACTGGTAGATGTAGTCGCGGGCCTTGGTCTCGCCCCACGCGTCGGTCGAACCTAGGAGGCTCAGGCCGCGGTCGGCGAGGTAGAGGCCGATGGCGCAGATGATGGCCTGGTTGGTGTACTGCGGCCAGTTCTGCCGCCAGTACTCACGGCTGTCCAGGAGCATCTTCGTCCACGCGTCGCGACGGATCACGGGCTTGGCGGTCGCCGTGGCGGGCGGGGTGAGGGTGAGGTCGTCGAACCAGGCGGTGCCCGCGGTCGTCAGACGTACCTGGATCTCGGCCTGGGTGGCGGTGGCGGGGGTGGCCAGGGTGGCGGTCACGTGCTCCCAGTCGTGGGTGCCCGCCGAGGCGTAGAACTTGTTGTCGCCGCCGACCAGGGCGCCGGAGGCGTTGAAGAACAGCACGTCCAGATAGGCGCCGTTGGTGCCGACGCCGTCGGTCTTGACCCAGACGCCGTAGGTGTAGGTGCCCTGCTCCAGGGGGACGCGTGCGCTGGGGGTGAGGCCCACCGTGCCCGAGGAGGGGATGGTCACCTTCGCCGAGGCCGACCCGCTGCGCGCGGCCGAGGTGTCGCGGCCGGCGGTTCCGCTGCCCGCCCAGGTCACCGAGCGCCAGCCGGTCGGGTTGGTGGTGCCGAACTCGAAGCCGGCGTTGGTGATGGTCCCCGGGGAGCCGATGACCGGCTCGTCGAGCTGTGACGTGTAGGTGTCGCCGAGTAGGAGCAGGACCAGACCGAGGCGGCCCAGGCCCATCCACTGCTGGGCGGAGTCCGTCATCACGGTCTTGTCGCCGAGGTACTTCCAGTACAGGGCGTCCAGGCTGCTGGTGATCTGCAGGGGCACGGCGCTGTTCCGGTACGCGGCGGTGGACGGCATCGTGTAGGCCCGCGCCAGGAACTCCAGGTACCAGGGGTCGAGCTGGGGCGAAGTCCGTGACGCCTCGGCCGCGGCCTGGGTCACCACCCGGGTGTTGATGGTGTCCACGACCTCCTTCCCGGGGGAGGGGCGCAGCTGGGGGGTGGGCAGGGTGCCGGTGAGGTCGCGGGCGTCCAGCCGGAAGTACGGCTCCCGGTGGGTGTAGAGCCGGTAGATCCCACGGCTGGGGCGGGTCATGGCCTTGTAGTAGTCCGCCGCGGACTGCGAGTACCCGGCGATGCGGCCCATGGAGCGGATCTCCAGGGAGACGGAGCTCTTGCCCTTGGTCAGGTCCGTCGGCAGCGGCAGCGTGTGGAAGTAGAACCTCTCCGGGGTGCGCGGGTCGTCGGCTGCGATGTCGAGGGGGTCGACGGCTCCGAGGTGGTAGTGGCCGACCTGCTTGCCCTCGGCGAACAGCTGCAGCCGGCCGAGGTCCTCGCCGGCGTCCGATCCCCACAGTTTGATCGTCACGTAGGTGGGGCCCTTGGGACGGCAGGCCATGGTCATGGACAGGGTGCCGCCCCAGAAGTCCGAGGTGTCCTTGGGGTTGAGCACCCGGGCCGACTGTCCCAGGCCGCCGGTGACGACGTCGGACAGCGTCGTGGTCAGTCCGTGTGCCGACTCGGACGCGGTGTCACCGAGAACGAGCGTGTCGAGGGCGCGCGGCGCTTCCTTCCCGTCCGGCAGGAGCGGGGGCAGAGACCGCGCGTCGGCGGGGGCGGCCTGCCACAGCCGGCCGGCGGTGAGGACGCCGGCGGTACCGGCTGCCGCTTTGAGCAGGGATCTGCGCTGAAGGGCTTCGGGCATGGAGGGGATTCCTTTCGGGTGCGCCTACAGCCACCTGGAGCGGTGGCCGCCCGGTAGGGGTGCGCCGCGCGGACGCGGCATCAGGTGCGGCGGAGCGCCGTGCGACGGGGGCGGCCGGTGAGGGAGGAGCCGGGGAGCGCCGGTGAGGAGGGGGACGGGTTCAGGCGCTGATGGTGAGTTCGGCGCGGCGGACCGCGTGTGCTGGTGCGAGACCGGCCGTGAGGCGTTCCAGTTCCTCCACGGCCGTACGGCCGAGGCGAGCCAGCTCGTTGCCGAGGGAGCCGGCGATGTGCGGGGTGAGGAAGACGTTGGGCAGCCGGTAGAGCGGGGAGTCGGCGGGCAGCGGCTCGGGCTCCGTGACGTCGAGCACGGCACTGAGCCGACCGGTGACCAGTTCGTCGGTGAGCGCGTCGGAGTCGACGAGGTTGCCGCGTGAGGTGTTGATCAGGACAGCCCCGTCGGGGACGAGTGCGAGACGCTCGCGGCTGAGCATCCGGTACGTCTCCGGGATGTCGGGCGCGTGCACGCTGACGATGTCGCTGGTGCGCAGCAGCTCGTCGAGCGGCAGCGGTTCGGCTCCCAGCGCGCGGGCCTCGGCCTCGGCCACGTAAGGGTCGTACAGGCCGACCCGCAGGTCGAACGGGCGCAGCAGTTCCAGCACGCGGCGACCCACCCGGGAGGCACCGATGACACCGACCCGCCGCCCGTGGTTGCCGACCGCGGTGTACTCGTCGGGAGCCGGGTACACGCGCTCGGCGCGGAAGCGTTCGCGGAGCCCGAAGGCGTCCTTCCCGGCGAGCAGGATGACGGCCAGCGTGTACTCCGCGACGGGCAGCGCGTTGGCCACGACCGAGCTTGAGATGGTGAGCCCGCGCTCCCAGAAGGCGTCTCCGACCAGGCTGCGCACGCTTCCGCCGGTGTGCAGGACGGTCCGCAGTCGGGGAGCGGAGTCCAGCACCTCGGTGCCGATGTGCGGGCAGCCCCAACCGGAGATCAGCATGTCGGCGGTGGCCAGCGCGCGAGCCGCCGCCGGCTCCGCGAAATCCTCAACGACGAGGCCCGGGTCGATCGTCGCGAGTTCCCGCAGCCGGGCCATCAGGGGCGGGGGGAAGAGTTCGGGCAGATGCACGGGGTTCATCGCGAACACGGCGACGGGCGGCGGTGAGGTGGGCATGACGCTCCTGCATGGCGATGAAGGGGAGCGAACCGGACAGCTCGGTTCGGTAAACGTATTCCACGCTACGGAGGCGTTGAGGGGCCGGTCAATATTCGGATGCCGATAACCTGAGCGACATGATCAATCACGCAGGGTGTGAATGGATGGTGATATGCCAGGTCAGACGGTGACTGAAGTAACGGCTCGGCAAGATTGGTGAAACAATCTCAATCCGCCCTCTTGTATCCGTGCCGCCTTGGGCCTACGGTCCACGACAGCAAACGGTTACTTTCTCGGGCAGCGGATGCGGAATCCCTGTCCCGTCTCATCTCTGACCGCGCCGGCACCCCCACCGTGAGCGCCGTCCAGTTCCCTGCGTGGAGGACCGATGTCCCAGTTCCGTACCAGAGCTCTCGCCTCGGCCGCCACTGTGGCCTCGCTGTCCCTGCTGCTCGCCGCGTGCGGGGGCCACGACGGCTCCGACTCCGCCGCCAAGACCACCAAGGGCAAGGTCACGCTGGAGTTCTGGAGCTGGACCGACGGCATCGAGGCCCAGACCAAGGTGTGGAACAAGGAGCACCCCGACACCCAGGTCAAGTTCGTCAACGCGGCCGGCGACACCGTCTACCAGAAGCTGCGGGCCGCGGTGAACGCGGGCACCGCGCCCTGCCTGTCCAAGATGGACGGGATGAACCTGGCGGGCTTCGCCGCCGATGGCCTGCTGACCGACATCACCAAGCCGGCGGCCAAGTACAAGGACGCGTACACCGGCGCCGCGTGGAACGCGGTCAGCCCCGGAGGCACCACGTTCGGCATCCCGATGGGCTCCTCGCCGCTGTTCACCGCCTACCGCGCCGACCTCTTCCAGAAGTACGGCCTCCAGGCCCCCAAGACGTGGGACGACCTGATCGCCGCCGGCAAGAAGGCGCAGAGCAAGAACAAGAACGTCAAGATCTTCAACATGGCCGGCGAGGACCCGAGCACCCTGGTCGACCTGTCCTGGCAGGCCGGCGCCCAGTGGTACAAGGTCGACGGCGACCACTGGGTCATCGACTTCACCTCGCCCGAGGCCCTGAAGGCCGGTGACGTCGTCCAGCAGCTGGTGGACGACAACCTGGCCTCCAGCGCCTCCTACGCCGACCCCGGCGTCTTCAAGACCTGGGACCTCGGCAAGACGATCGCGATGACCACGTCCACCTGGCAGCTGCCGATCTACGACACCAACTTCCCCAAGTCGAAGGGCAAGTGGCAGCTCGCCGACGCCCCCCTCTTCGACAGCGCCCAGCCGCGCACGTCAAGCAACTTCGACACCACCGCCGTCCTGAAGGGCTGCAAGTACCCCGACCGCGCCGCCGAGTTCGCCGCCTGGCTGTCCAGCAACAAGGAGTCGCTGACCACCCTCACCGACCCGGCCTCCAAGTCGGGCCTCTTCCCGGCTGTCAAGGACGTCTCACCGTACGTCGACAAGATCATCCCCACCGAGATGTTCAACGGGAAGTCCGACAGCGCGAAGGTGATCACCACAGCCGCCTCCCGGGTCGGCGACCAGTGGCAGTACGGCCCCGACTACGCGGCCATGTACTCCGAGATGCAGAAGCAGTGGGGCCAGGTCATGAACAAGCAGCTGAAGGTCAAGGACATGCTGGCCGCGCTGCAGAAGTGGACCCTGGACGACCTCAAGTCCAAGGGCATCAAGGCCGTCGCCGGAAGCTGACCCACCCCGTAGGCACCACGTCTGGAGACACCCGTGTCCACCCTGACGCGACCCGCGAAGGTCGCCACCGACTCCCCGGCCCGGCGGCCCTCCCCCCGCCGGCCCGGGAGAAGGGGAGCCCGCAAGGGGCTGCTCTTCGCGACGCCCTTCCTGCTGGGCTTCCTGGCCACCTATGTCGTACCGATCGGTTACGCCTTCAGCCAGAGCCTGTACGAGAAGAAGAGCAGCGGTCTCGGCTTCGGCCCGACCCGGGAAGTCTTCACCGGCTTCGCCAACTTCTCCTCGGTGCTGGGTGACGGCGCCTTCTGGTCGAGCATGCTGCGCACCCTGGCCTTCGGCACCGTGCAGCTCACGGTCATGCTCGGGCTGTCCCTGCTGCTCGCCCTGCTGCTGGACGGGGTGGCCGCGCGCGCGGTGCGCTTCTTCCGCGCGGCGCTGCTCATCCCGTACGTGGTGCCCGCCGTGGTGTCGACCGTGATGTGGCTGTTCCTCTACAGCCCGACCGGCTCCCCGCTGATCGACATGGCCCACAGCGCGGGAACGGACATCGACCTCCTCGGCGGCCTCAACACCTACCTCTCGCTGGGCAACCTGCTCACCTGGCAGGGCGTCGGCTTCAACATGATCCTGATCTCCGCCGCGTTGCAGGCACTGCCGCGCGAGCTGTACGAGGCGGCCCGCCTGGACGGAGCGAGGGAGTGGCGCATCGCCTGGTCCATCAAGATCCCCAACATCACCGGGATCCTCATCCTGACCGGCATGTTCTCCCTGATCGGCCGGCTCCAGCTGTTCGCCGAACCGCTGCTGCTGCGGCAGATCGCGCCGGAGTCGATCAACACCGACTTCACTCCGATGATGGAGATCTACGACAAGGCGTTCAAGACCGGCAACTACCAGTACGCGGCCGCCGAGTCGCTGATCCTGGCTCTCGTCACCGGGATCATCGCCTTCGTCTTCTACCGCGTCACGAACAGGAAGATGTCATGAGCAGCATCGTCGACGGCGGCGCGGTGCGCCCCACCCGCCGGGCGGTGGTCCTGACCACCGGCCTGCTGGTCCTCTTCCTGATCTACTCGCTCGCCCCGACCTGGTTCCTGGTCGTCTCCGCGACCAAGAACCAGACCGATCTGTACTCCACCTTCGGCCTGTGGTTCTCCGACAACCACCTGGGCGGGAACCTCAAGGAGATCTGGACCTACCACGACGGGGTGTTCACCCGCTGGATGGGCAACTCGATCCTGTACTCGACGCTGGGCGCGGCGGGCTGCACGCTCGTCTCGCTCGCCGCCGGTTACGCGATGGCGAAATTCGAGTTCCGGGGCCGGGGCGCCCTCTTCGCCGTCATCGTGGGCGCCTCGCTGCTGCCGAGCACCCTGCTGGCGTTCCCGCTCTATCTCGTCTTCGCGAAGATCGGTCTGACCAACACCATCTGGTCGATCCTCGTCCCGTACTTCATCAACCCCTTCGCGGTCTACCTGGGGAAGGTGTACGCGGACAGCTCCGTGCCCACCGAGCTGATGGAGGCCGCCCGCATCGACGGCGCGGGCGAGTTCAGGATCTTCTGGACGGTGGCGCTGCGGCTGATGCGGACCGGTGGCGTCACCATCTTCATGCTCGTCTTCATCGACATCTGGAACAACTTCTTCCTGCCGCTGTTCATGCTCACCGGCGAGCGGACCTTCCCCGTCAGCCTCGGCCTGTACTCCTGGCTCCAACAGGCCCAGAACGCCCGGGACATGAACACCCTCGTCCTGACCGGGTCCCTGCTGTCCATCGTGCCGCTCGCGGTCTTCATGTTCTCGCTGCAGAAGTACTGGCGCAGCGGAATCCTCATGGGCAGCCTCAAGTGAGGTACGCGTGATCCACAACCCCGTCCTTCGCGGCTTCGAACCCGACCCGGTGATCCTGCGGGTCGGAGACGACTTCTACATCGCCACGTCCACCTTCGAGTGGTACCCGGGTGTACGCCTCCACCACTCCCGGGACCTGGTCAACTGGCGTTCCCTGGGTGGCGTCCTGGGCAGCCGGCGCCTGCTCGACCTCACGGGGGTACCGGACTCCGGGGGCATCTGGGCCCCCGGACTGTCGTACGCGGACGGTCTGTTCCACCTCGTCTTCACCGTGGTGGACACCTATGCCGAGGGCTGGAAGGACCTGCCCAACTACGTCACCACCGCCCCTGCCGTCGAGGGCCCCTGGTCCGATCCCGTACCGCTGCACGGGCGCGGCTTCGACGTCTCCCTCTTCCACGACCACGAGGGTGACGGCCGGAGCTGGCTGTTGAACATGCGCTACGACTGGAGGCCCGAGCACGAGTCCTTCGCGGGCATCGAAATCCAGGAGTACGACCGCACGACACACGCCCTGCTGGGCGAGGTAAGGACGATCTCCGTGGGCACCGCCGCCGGGGTCGCCGAGGGACCCCACCTCTACCACCGGGACGGCTGGTACTACCTCGTGCACGCAGAGGGCGGCACCGGCTACGAACACGGGGCGGCCGTAGCCCGCTCCCGCGACCTCTTCGGCCCCTACGAACTCGACCCGGCCGGACCCCTGCTCACCTCCCGGCACGATCCGAAGCTGGCACTCCAGAAGGCCGGCCACTGCTCCCTCGTCCGGACGCGGAAGGGTCAGTGGTACGCGGCTCACATCACCGCCCGCCCCTACGGCGAGCGCGGACGGTGCGTACTTGGCCGGGAGACCGCGCTGCAGCCGGTGACCTGGACCGAGGACGGCTGGCCGCGCATCGCGGGCGCGGTCCCCGCCGTGACCGTACCGGTGCCCGACCTGCCGTCCGCCCCCGCGCCGGAGGCGTCCGCCACGGACCGGTTCGAGGCGCTGGGCCCCGACTGGTCCACCCTGCGCCGCCCGGCCACCCCCGACTGGATCGAACCCGCCCCCGGACGGCTCCGCATCCGGGGCGGCCAGTCACCCGCGGGCCGTCGCACCCCCAGCCTGGTCGCCCGCCGCGTCACCGCGCAACAGTGCGTCTTCGATACCGAGTTGACCTTCGCGCCCCGCACCCCCGACCACCTCGCCGGGCTGACCGCCTACTACAACACCCGCAACTGGCACTACCTGTACGTCACCGCCGAGGACGACGGCTCACCGGTGCTCCGGGCCCTGAGCTGCGAAGCCGGAAGACCGATCGCGCACCCGTTCCGGGCCCCACTCGAAGCGGGCCGCCCCGTCCTGCTGCGGGCCGAGTTCGACGGCGCTGACCTGCACTTCTCCTACGACGCCGGCTCCGGCGGGCTCCAGCCACTGGGGCTCTCCCTCGACGCCACCGTCCTGTCGGACGAGCACGCCGACGAGTTCCACGACGGACAGCTGAGGGTCCTCGGCTTCACGGGCGCCATGCTGGGGCTGTGGGTGCAGGACCTCGACGGCGACGGCGTCCACGCGGACTTCACTCATGCCACCTACCGGCCCGCACCGGACGGCCCCCGATGACCCTCCTCGACCTCGGCCGCATCCGCCTGTTCTCCACCACGCTGGGCGCGTCCGACGCGCCCACGCTGCTGTTGGTCCACGGCTGGGGCGGCGACGGACGGGAGTGGTCGCCGCATGCCGAGGCGCTGAGCGACGGCTTCCGCGTCCTCGTCCCCGACCTGCGCGGCCACGGCCGCTCCGAGGTCCCGGACCGGGGCAACACCCCGCAGGAGATGGCCGACGACCTGGCGGCACTGATCGACACCTCGGACACCGGGCCGGTGACCGCCGTCGGTCACTCCATGGGCGGCCAGGTCGCCAACCTGCTCGCCGTCCGCCACCCGCACCACGTCCGGTCGGTCGTCCTTCTGGACCCGGCCCACGGGGCGCACGGTGAGGAGGTCGAGCAGATCCCCGACCGGCTCGCCGAGTACGAGAAGCACGGCGCCCGCGCCGCCGCCGCCTTCGTGGCCGGGGCGTTCTCCCCAGAGGCCCCGCCCGGTCTGCGTACCGCGCACGTCCGCACCATGCTCGGCACCCCCGACCACGTCATCGCCCAGAACTACGCGGGCATGTACACCGACCCCGGCGCCGTCGGGATCCGCCCGCACAGCGAGGCCCACCTGCGCAGCCGCTCCCAGCCCGCCCTGACCGTGTGGACGTCCTCAGAGGCCGCCGACTGGGAGCGCGGCACCCTGCACGTGCCCGGCTCCCGCGTGGAGCACTGGCCGCATACCGGCCACTACCTGCACGAAGAACGAACGGAACGCACGATCCGCCTGATCCGTGACTGGGCGACGGGAAAGAGCGCCGACTGAGGACGCCCCGCCCCCGTACGCCTCTCAACCGCTTTTCCACCCACACCCGATGGAGAGCCTCATGGTGCATGCCCCGGTGATGGGGCCCAGACGCGCACAGCGCTGGGCGACCCCCCTCATCCTCACCCTGTGCGCACTGCTGGCAGCCCTGCTGCCCGCCTTCCCCGCCCGCGCGGCCATACCGGCCGCAGCCGGTGAGCCGAGTTCCCGTCCCTCCGTCACCCTGCGCGAGACCACCAGCGATGCCGGGTTCGTCCACCCCGGCATCGCTGTCAGCGCCTCGAACCTGAAGCTCGCCCGCAGCCAGGTCCTGGGCGGTGTCGAGCCGTGGGCGTCGTACTACGCGGCGATGCTGAAGACCAAGTACGCCTCCGCCTCCCTCCTCCCCGTCAACCGGGGGGCCGCGCCGGACACCCCGAAGACGGACGCCTTCAACTCGCAGGGCGTGGAGGGGCAGTTCATCGCGGACGCCTTCGGTGCGTACACGCAGGCGATCCAGTACTTCATCACCGGCGACCCCGTCTACCGCGCCAACGGGATGCACATCATCCGCACCTGGTCCCACATGGACCCTGCCAAGGTGGCGTCCTATCCGGACGACCACATCCACGCGGGCATACCGCTGATGCGCATGCTCGCCGCGGCCGAGATCTTCCGCTACTCCAGCGTCAACCCCGGCACCGACGGGTACGACACCGCCTGGACGGACAGCGACACGACCAACCTGACGAAGAACCTGATCACCCCGGTCATCAAGGTCCTGCTGTCCGGCAACACGTTCTTCATGAGCCAGCAGCCCTACCCCCTCGTCGGTGAGATCGCCGGCTACGCGTTCACGGACGACCGGACCGGGTACGACAGGGCGGTCGAGGTGTTCTCCGTCAACTCCGGCAACCCGGACAAGAACACCAACGGCGCCCTCGCCTCCCTGATCCGCGAGATCAGCGCCGAGGACCCCCTCAACCCCTACGGCCACTCCTTCGTGCAGGAGCAGGAGATGGGCCGCGACCAGGCCCACGCCTGGGACGGCATCAACGCCCTGAGCGAGATCGCGCGCCTGCTGACCGTCCAGGGCACCCGGCTGGACCCGGTCACCGGGACGGTGTCGACCAAGCGCAACGCCGTCTCCCCCTACCGCTTCGGCAACGACCGGCTGCTCGCCGGACTGGACACCTTCTACGCGTACATGATGGGCAGAACGATCCCCTGGATCGACACCACAGGTGGACCCGGGAAGCCGTCCGAGGCTTATCGCGGCCGCCAGTTCGACCCGATCGACGAGCTGTACGACGTCTACCGCTACGACCTCGGGGTCGACGTCGAGAAGAAGGCCCCCAACGTCGCGAAGATGCGCGAGCAGGCAGACGGCCCGACCTTCTACTGGGGCACCGGCGCCTACAACTTCTGGAACAGCAACCCCGACTACAACCCGGACTACTGGCTCTCCATACCCGAGCAGACGGCCGGACAGACCCGGCCCGCACAGACCAACCCCCTGGTCCCCGTCGCCCGCCGGAGCATCGCCCTCGACCGGCGGACCCGGATCGCCCAGGACGACGGGCACGACATCGCGCGGATGCGGGCCTCGGAGAAGGGCACCAGCATCGCGGTCCGCACCCTGATGTACGACAACCGCAACGGCTACAGCCCGGTGGGCGTCCTGATCCGCACCGACGGCCCGGCCACCCTCCAGATCCGCAAGAACATGTCGCTCGCGCCGTACCACACGATCAACCTGCCGGACACACACGGCACATGGCGGTATGTCACCTACGACATGGACTACGCCGTCGTCCCCGGCAGCACCGGAGGCGAGAACCTGGCGTACTACACGGTCGTCGGCGCGTCCGATGTCACCGTCGACGTGGACAGCGTCAACCTACAGGCGAAGGCACAGCTCAGCCCGCCCGTCTTCGCCCAGGGACAGCGGACCACCCTGATCGGTGTGGCCGGCACGCCCCTTCGCCGTTCCCTGGCCGCGACCGACTCCGGCGACGGGACCCTGACGTACGAGGCGCCCGGCCTGCCGAAGGGCGCGAAGGTCGACGAAGGGACCGCGGCCTTCGACTGGACGCCCACGCGGTCCCAGACGGGCACCTTCCGTACGAGCGTCGTCGCCTCCGACGGCACGACGGACACAGTCCTGGCCGTCACCCTGAAGATCGCCCGCGACCGGCAGGGCGCCCTCGTCCTGGCCCAGGCCGGGTTCGACGCGAAGGCCACCTACGTGACCGCGACCCGCGACGCCTACGACACCGCGCTGTCCTCGGCACGGACGGCCCTCGAAACGGCCGACGACCACGATTTCCTCGACGCGCTGGCCGACGTGCAGAAGGCGGTGCGGGGCCTGAGACTGCTCAACCCCGAGCTCGCCGACGGCACGCTCGCCTACCCGGCCCTGGTGACTTCGTCCCTGCCCGCGACCGGCGTGTGGAACATGGCCGACGACGACGTCAACACCTTCTCCGGCGACCTCACCGCGCCCTTCACCCTGGACTTTGGTGCCGGTTACAGGGTGCGCGCCGACGCCTTCGGCCTACGGGCCCGGTACAACTTCGCCAACCGCTCGCAGGGCGCCAACGTCTACGGGTCCAACGACGGCTACATCTGGACGCTTCTGACGGAGCGGGAGACCACCGACACCACGCCGACGTTCCAGATGGAGACCGTCCCGGTCCGCTCCCAGGTCCAGGGCAAGGCGTACCGGTACTTCAAGATCCAGGTGGACGACCCGGGCATTCCCACCGACCCCAACTACCCGGGCCTGTCCTCCTACAGCGAACTGCGCGTCCACGGTGAGCGGGTCGAAACCGCGCAGGCCGTCTCGTCGGTGTCGGTCTCTTCCAGCAACTCCGACCCTCGCCGCGCCGTCAACGGCGACACGGTCACCCTCGACCTGGAGGCCAAGAGCTCCCTGGCCGACGTGAACGCGACCGTCGAGGGCGCCGCCGCGCAGGTCACCCGCATCGACGACCGCCATTGGCGGGCGACGGCCGTCCTTCCGCAGGACGTCGACTACGGACGCGCCCTGCGGTTCACCGTCGACTACACGACGGTGAACGGACAGACCGGCTCGACGATCACCGACACGACCGACGGCTCATCACTGCAACTGTGGAACACGCATGTGACGGAGGTTCAGGTCGCCAAGGACTGGGTTGACGCGTCGTCGCCGCAGTTCCCGGGGAGCGGCACGACGGCGGCCAACGGCTGGCGGATGTTCGACAGCGACCTCACCACCGCCACCGACACCACGTCCGGCAACGGATGGGTGACCGTCAGCCCCACCGACGGTTCCTCGCTGACCCTCGACGCGGTCATGGTCCACCCGAGGGCGACGTTCGTGAACCGAGGCAACGGCACGGTCGTCCAGAGCTCCACGGACGGGGGCCAGACCTGGCACACCCTGGTGACCATCAGCGGGATGACCAGCGACCAGCAGTGGTACACCTTCAAGCTGCCGAAGAGGACGGTCACGCCGATGCTGCGGATCTACGACGGACACGGAGGCTTCACCAACCTCGCGGAGGTCCGGCTGCTGGAGTTCGACTCGGCTCTGTCGTAGGGCGTCTCGGCGGTCGGCGGCGGCGTGACGCCCTGCTGAGGGACCTGTCCCGTAGCGTAGGTGCACCTGGATCTTCTTGTGCCCTTTCGCGCCGCCCGTGCTGGGCAGGTGCTGAATGCGGATGCCTTTCCGCAGGTCAGAGCTTTGTTGAAGAGTTCAGGTTCAACGTGTGAGCGAGTGACGTAGCCGGTCCGCCCCCGCTTCCTCCGTACGGCCGGTCGCCCGACGACCCTACTAACGTCTATGTTAGTAACATCGTCGTTAGTGTCATGGGCGGAGGTCGGCGGACATGGCGGACTTTGTGGGCCGTCGCCAGGAGCTGGCGACGCTGGAGCGGGAGCTGCAGAAGGTGGCGGCCGGGGTCGGCGGGGAGCGGCCCGGTCGGTGCGTGATGTTGCGTGGGCGGCGCCGGGTGGGCAAGTCGCGACTGGTCGAGCGGTTCGCGGAGCGCTCCGGAGCCCCGTTCCTGTTCTATGCGGCGACCGGTGCGTCCCCCAGGGACGATCTGGCGCGGCTCGCCCGGGACGCCCGGGCGTCGACGCTGGCGTTGGCGGGCCTGGTGGCCGCAGCGCGACCGGAGAGCTGGGACGCCGCGTTCGACGTGCTGGCCGCGGCGCTGCCCGCCGACCGGGCGAGTGTGCTGGTCATCGACGAAGTGCCGTACCTGATGGATGCCGATGGCGCCTTTGAGGGGATGCTGCAACGGGCCTGGGACCGGGTGCTGGAGACCAAGCCGGTGCTGCTGGTCCTCATCGGCTCCGATCTGTCGATGATGGAGGCACTGAACAGCTATGGACGGCCCTTCCACCAGCGCGGCCGGGAGATGGTACTGGGACCGCTGAACCCCGCCGAGGTGGGGCAGATGCTCGGGTTGGAGCCGGCGGAAGCCTTCGACGCCGCGCTGGTCACCGGCGGGCTGCCGCTGATCTGCGCGGAGTGGCCGCGGGGTGCCGGGCTGTGGGACTTTCTCGGCGACTCGCTGAGCGACCCGGTCTCGGCCCTGCTGGTGTCGGCCGAGCGTTCGCTGGCTGCCGAATTTCCCCCGCAGGCTCAGGCGCGTACGGTGCTGGCGGCCATCGGCAGCGGTGAGCGGACCTTCACCAACATCGCCCGTGCAGCCGGCGGAATCGGGGCCACGCCGCTGCAGCGGGCGCTGGAACTGCTCACGGACAAGCGGACCGTCGCCGCGGAGCTGCCCGTGTCGCTGCGTCCGTCGAAGGACCGCCGCTACCGGGTGACAGATCCCTACCTGCGGTTCTGGCTGCATCTGCTCGGCCCCTCCATGGAGGAGATCGAGCGGGGGCGGGGCGATCTGACCCTCGCGCGGATCCGGGAGAACTGGACCAGCTGGCGCGGCCGCGCCGTCGAGCCCCTGGTCCGCGAGGCCCTGGCCCGGATACTGCCTGACGATCGGCTGCCCGCGGCACCCGTAGTGGGCGGCTACTGGACCCGCACGAACGACGTCGAGATCGATGTCGTCGGGGCGGATCGCGCCCCCATTGCCAAGGAGCTGCTCTTCGTCGGCTCCATCAAGTGGCTGGAGCAGTCACCCTTCGACCGGCACGACTTGGCCGCTCTTCACCGACACCGGGCCGCCCTCACCGACGAACCTGTTCCAGTCATGGCGGTTTCCCGCAGCGGAGTCGATTCTCCGGGGCTTGAGGCCGCCTACGGTCCACGCGATCTGCTGAGCGCCTGGCCCCTGTGAGCGGCCCGGTTCTCCGGCCCGGCGTGCGAGCCGGGGCGCCGGGGAGCCCGCTGTCCCCCCTCCCGCGCCCCCTGCCCGTACGGCCTCAGAACCCCCGCCGTACCCCGCCGTCCACCGACAGCATCACCCCGGTGATGTACGAAGCCGCCGGTGACAGCATGAACGCGCCCGCGCGGCCGAATTCCTGCGGGCCCCGTAGCGGCGGAGCGGGATCGCGGACTCGTTGGCGGCGCGCTGTGCGGCGGGGTCGGGGGAGAGGCCGACCAGTTCGCGCATGCGGTCCGTGCCGATCCGGCCCGGGAGCACGCCGAAGACGCGGATTCCGCGGGGGCCCAGCTCGTCCGCGAGGGACTTGGCGAAGCCGGCGAGTCCGGGGCGCAGGCCGTTGGAGATGGCCATGCCGGGGGTCGGTTCGTGTGCCGTGATGGACAGGACGAGGCCGATCGCGCAGCCTACCCGGGCAGGCGACGTCGAGGGCGGTGAGGTGGTCGGCCAGTACGTCGCTGAACTCCCTTGATTCCGGGACCATTCGGCTCAGCAGGTCGCGCAGGGCGAGGCCCTCGGGCGTGAAGGCGTGGAACAGGTAGGTCTGCGCGCGGCTGTGCTCCATCAGCTGCTCGCCGACCGGGTGGCGGTCGGTGTGGTAGCTGTCCAGCAGTCCGTCCGAGGCCCAGCCGTCGATCGTCGCGGCCAGTTTCCAGCCGAGGTTGAAGGCGTCCTGGAAACCGACGTTCATGCCGACTCCGCCGGTGGGGTAGTGCTGGTGGGCGGCGTCGCCGGCGAGTACGACGCGGCCACGCCGGTAGTGGGTGGCGAGGCGGGTGGCGTTGCCGTGGCGGGAGAGCCAGGACGGGTCGCGCATGCCGAAGTCGTCGCCGGCGATGTCGACGACCTTCTGGCGCAGTTCCTCCAGCGTGAAGTCGCCGGGCCACGCGGTGGTCGCGCTGTCGGGGCTGGTGCCGGCGATGCGCCACCGGTTGTCGGGCAGCGGCACGACCATCAGGCCGCCGCGCTCGGTGAAGCGGTTGAAGCCGGGCGCCGGCGGGTTGTCGAAGAGCACGTCGCCGATCCAGCCGAGGTGGTGGGAGTCCGTGCCGGGGAAGCCGATGCCGGCCGCCTCGCGCACGGTGCTCCGGCCGCCGTCGCAGCCCGCGAGGTATTCGGTCCGGATCTCGTGCGGCCCCTGCGGCCCCTCCACCTGGACGGTCACCGAGTCCGGGTGCTCGGTGAGGCCCGTGACGTGGTGGCCGCGCCGGATGTCGGCGCCGAGTCCGAGGGCGTACTCCTCGAAGAGCGCCTCGGTGCGGGCCTGGGGGATGAAGAGGGTGTAGGGGAACGGGGTGTCGAGGACGGAGAAGTCGAGCCGGTTGGCCAGGTTGGCGAAGTGGCCGGGGGAGATCTTCAGGCTCTCGTCGAGGAAGCGCTGGTGGATTCCGCGCGAGGCCAGTACCTCGATGCCGCGCGGGTGCACGGTGAGCGCCTTGGAGCGCCGGTCGATGTCGGTGCGCGTCTCCAGGACGGTGACGGCGATGTCGTTGAGCCGCAGTTCGGCGGCGAGCCAGAGCCCGACGGGTCCGCCTCCGGCGATGACGACCTGCTGTGTTTCCACGGGACCACCCACTTCTTGGTCGCTGACCAATAATTGCGAGTGAAGTAAAGTAGGTCGGTGACCAATAGGCAACAGAGCGACCGGCTGGATCCGGCCACGGTGGTTCGCGCGGGACTGGACCTCCTGGACGAGAAGGGCCTCGACGCGGTGTCCACCCGGGCGGTCGCCGACCGGCTCGGCGTACGCATCAACACCGTGCAGTGGCATGTGAAGACCAAGGCCCGGATGCTGGACCTGATGGCGGACGCCGTACTCGGCGAGATCCCGTTTACCGACCTGCCCGCCGACCCCGCCGAACGGGCCCGCGAACTGGCCCGGCGCTTCCGTCGCGGCCTGCTCTCCCACCGCGACGGCGCAGCCCTGGTGGTCGGCACCTACCCCGCCGAACCGGGCACCCTCGCCTTCGCGGAGGCCCTGGTGGAGGCGCTGCTCGCGTGCGGGCTGGAGGACCGTGAGGCCGCGTGGACCTCGTGGGCGGTCATCTACTTCGCCCTCGGCCTCACCCAGGAGGAGCAGGCCGTCGACCACCGTCCCCTGGGCGACATCCTGGCCCGTGCGATCTCCGCGACGACGCACCCCGCCCTGCACCGCGTGGCCGGACATCTCGCGCCGGGGTCCTTCGACGAGCGGTTCGAGTTCGGGGTGGCGGCGATTCTCGCGGGACGGTGAGGAGAGCCGATCAGTGAGGAGTGGCGGTCACCGCAGGGTCTTCAGAGCACTCTCGGCCGCGGCCAGGACCGTGCGGGTCTGGAGCTCCACCTGGTCGCGCACCGGCACCCGGCGCACCCGCAGGGCCCGCTCGAAGTCCGTGCACCACGTGGTGCAGAGCTCGTCCAGTTCGCGGTGCAGCCCCGGGGCGGCCGGGTCCTCCGCCGCCTCCAGAAGCCGTAGCAGAAGGCCCGCCGCGCGGACGGGCTGGCGGCGGGCCACGATGTTCAGGGCCGAGACCTCGGCGGTCGTCAGGTGGCGCGGATCGCCCGGGTGCGACGCGGCGGCGGCCTGCCGGGCGAGTGGTGTCCAGGAGTCGGCGACCATGGCGTAGAGGCCGTCGGCCATCCACTCCAGCACGCGTCTGAGCGGGTCGTCCTGGGCCGGCGCCAGGAATCCGCGCGCCTTGTCGAGGGTGGCGGTCACCCGCCGTCCGCCGTCCAGCACCAGTTCGGCCAGCTCGCGCAGGGCGAGGTCGGCCGCCGGGTACGGGGTCCTGTCGGCGGCCAGGTCCGTTGCCCACATGGGGACTTCGACGATCGCGGTGACGCCGCCGTAGCGCAGGGGCGCGCACCAGGTGGAAAGTCCGATGTTCTCCGACCCGGCCGCCAGCCGGCCCGTGCTGTCCGGCGGGGGCAGGACGTAGACGGCGGGGCTCGGGTTCTCCCAGTACAGGGCGTCGTACGTGCCGTACTGGAGCGGGATGCCGAGTTCGTCGGCGGATGTGCGGAAGGGGTCGGCCAGTTCGGGCAGGTCACGGGTCAACTGGACCCAGCTGCCGCCCACATCGGTGCTGTGCAGTGAGCACTGGAGGAACGGCCGCAGCCCGTCGATGAGTTGGAACAGCGCGCGGCTCTCCGGGAGCGGGTGCGAGACGATCGGGGCCCACTCGGGCTGCTCCGCGGCGACCGGGCGGAACGCGGTGCGGTAGTAACTCTTCAGGGTGGAAGCGGAGTTGCTGCTCAGGGCCGCGCCGTCCGGGTCCAGGCACAGCACGATGTCCCAGGTGACGAGGGCGGGATCGGTCGCCGCCGACAGCCGCTCGCCGCGGGCGATCCGCTCCGCCAGCGTGAGCGCGGTCGCGCCGCCCACCGGCTCGTCGGGGTGCGGTCCCGCGACCACCAGGACATGGCGCGGCCCGTGTCCCACGGACAGCATCAGGATCGGACGGCCCGCGCGGGACGACCCGATCCGGCGCAGCCGGGCGGTCTCCGGAAACCGGGAGGCCAGCAGCCGTGCCGACTCGGTGACCTCCGCGACCGTGGGGTAGCGGTCCATCGGGCCCGGCGGGTCGGCCGCCGCCCCCCACGCTCTCGCCGCCATGTCGTGTCCTTCCGGTGGACGCTGTGGCACTCACGGTTGGCATGCTCCTGCCAGCGTTTGCGTACGGGGTGACCGTTGTCAACGACTGCTCCCGCCGATTCTTCGAAACATTCGCTCGAAACATTCGGACATTCGGGAAGGGGATTCACCATGTATGTGGTGTGCGTCTTCTCGCTGATCTCACCTGCCAATATGTCGGCGAATATTTCGTATCCAGCACCGAAACTATTGACAGTTGACAGGGACGTACCAACACTGACGCGGCATGGACCACACACCCGCACGCACGACAAACCGCTTACGACTGTCCATCAGCGGCGCCTGCGCCCTGCTGCTGGCGCTCCTCGCGGCGATGACCCTGCCCGGCACCGCGAGTGCCGCGACGGTGATCACCACGAACCAGACCGGCACCAACAACGGCTACTACTACTCGTTCTGGACCGACTCCCAGGGCACGGTCTCCATGACCCTCAACTCCGGGGGCAACTACAGCACCACGTGGAGCAACACCGGCAACTTCGTGGCCGGCAAGGGCTGGAGCACCGGCGCCCGCCGGAGCGTGACGTACTCGGGCACCTTCAACCCGTCCGGCAACGGCTACCTGTCGCTCTACGGATGGACGTCGAACCCGCTCGTCGAGTACTACATCGTCGACAACTGGGGCACCTACCGGCCCACGGGAACGTACAAGGGCACCGTCACCAGTGACGGCGGCACCTACGACATCTACAAGACCACGCGGTACAACGCCCCCTCGGTGGAGGGCACGAAGACCTTCGACCAGTACTGGAGCGTCCGGCAGACGAAGCGCACCGGCGGCACCATCACCACCGGCAACCACTTCGACGCCTGGGCCCGCGCCGGAATGCCGCTGGGCAGCTTCAGCTACTACATGATCCTCGCGACCGAGGGCTACCAGAGCAGCGGGAACTCCAACATCACGGTGGGCTGAACCAGTTCGGGAGGACACTTCACATGAAGTCCGTACCGCACTTCTCGTTACGATCCCGGTCGGCCACGCCGGCCGCCACGCTCGCCGTCGCCGCCCTGGTCGTCGCGGGCACCCTCGCCGTCGGCGCCGACACCCCGGCGCAGGCCGCCACTTGCAGCGGCTACGTCGGGCTCACCTTCGACGACGGCCCGTCGGGCAACACCCCCGCACTCCTCAACGCGCTGAAGCAGAACGGCCTTCGGGCCACGACGTTCAACGAGGGCCAGTTCGCGGCCACCTACCCGACGCAGGTCAAGGCGGAGGTCGCCGCCGGGATGTGGGTCGGCAACCACAGCTACACCCACCCGCACCTCACCCAGCAGACCCAGGCGACGATCGACTCGGAGATCTCCCGGACCCAGCAGGCCATCGCGGCCGCGGGCGGCGGCACGCCCAGACTCTTCCGCCCGCCGTACGGCGAGACCAACGCCACGGTGAAGACCGTGGCGGCCAAGTACGGTCTGACAGAGATCATTTGGGACGTCGACTCGCAGGACTGGAACGGCGCGAGCACCGACGCGATCGTCGCGGCGGCCGGCCGCCTCACCGCCGGCCAGATCATCCTGATGCACGACTGGCCGGCCAACACGGTCGCGGCGATCCCGCGCATCGCGCAGGGGCTGGCCGCTCGGGGGCTGTGCGCGGGGATGATCTCGCCGCAGACCGGCCGCGCCGTGGCACCCCAATAGCGGCGCCGACTGTGCCGTGAACCGACCCCGCCCTAGGGCGCGGGCGGAGCGAGGGCCGTGGTGATCTCGGGAGTGACCGGGTGTCCGGCGAGGACGTGGCGGACGGCGTCGATCGGGACGGGGCGCTCGTAGTAGTCCTCGAAGTGGGCCCGGACGGTCTCGGGGGAGCGGTCGGTGAGGAGGTGGAAGAGGTAGTCGGAGCCGTCGGGGTGCTCATTGCCAGCGGGGAATGCGATGGCCGGGCCAGCGCGCCAGGCGGTGTCGCCGGTCTCGCGCCACAGGCAGGCGGTGATCGCGTAGCCGCTGATGCCCGTGTCGTGGAAGGCGGGATCGTCCAGGAGCGGGCGCAGCGCGGCGGGTATGTCGTCGACGACGCCGGGCCAGACCTCCCCGTCGTCCGTCCCGTACGGGCTCATCTCCGACTCGTGGTCGAAGCCGAGTACGAGCACGCCGGCCGGGGTGAACAGGACGGAGAACTCGTCCCCCGAGCCGTTGTCCATCCGGGCCGCCTCCTCCCCGGGGCCCCACTCCGCGTGGAAGGTGTACTGGCAGAACTCGGGGCCGTCGCCCATCGTGCTGTCCAGGACGGCCAACGCGCGCAGATGGACGCGGAGTTCGGCGGGGTCGGGGAGGAGGGTGGCGGTGTCGTGCACGGTGCTCATGACGTCATGGAAGCAGCCGCCACTGACAATCCGGTGCCACGGCTATGCGGCGAGCCCGGCAGTGCGATACCGGCGTCCGCCAGAAGTCGCCGCTCCTCGGCCGTGAACGTCGGCCCGTCGAGCTGTGGCCGCAGCGGCCCCAGCAGTGCCGCCGTGAGGACGCCCGGCCGGAGCAGCGTCGTGCCCGGGGACTGGAGGGCCAGGACCTCCGTCATCGCCGTTGCCACGTGGTACGAGCCGGTGGCGGTGCGGGAGAGGCGGCTGACGTAGCGCTGCAGGAGTCGGTCGGCCGGACCCGCGGTCCCGCCCGTTGTGGTCGCGTAGTGGATGTCCTGGCCCGCGGCGAGGCTCCAGGCGAGTTCGACGGGCCCGGCGATGGCCCGCTGGGCCGCGCGGGACAGGCCCTTGCCGAGCCCCAGGGAGGACAGTCGGGTGCGCAGGGCCACGGCGCCCAGGGCCGCCACCGACATGCCGTGGCCGTACACCGGGTTGAACGCGGCCACCGAGTCGCCGAGGGCGACCAGGCCCTCCGGCCAGGACTTGAGGCGTTCGTAGTAGTACCGGCGGTTGACCGTGCTGTGGGTCATGGCGACCTCGGTGAGCGGTTCCGCGTGTGCCAGGAGGTCGGCGACGAGCGGGTGGCGGAGCGTGCGGGCGTAGTTCTCGAACTCGGCCGCGTCGCGCGAGGGTTGGCCGCCCGGGGTGCCCATCAGGCTGACGTGCCAGCGGCCGTCCTCGATCGGGACGATGCCGCCCGCACGGCCGGGTTCGCCGCTCCGGGGGTCGGCCTGGATGCTGATCAGGGGCCAGTTCCGGGTGGCGACGGGGGCGCGGTAGATGCGGCTGGCGTAGGCCGTGCCGGAGTCGATGCGGGCCTCGGCCGGGGCGGGGACGCCCAGTTCGGCCAGCCAGTGCGGAGTGCGCGCCGCCCTTCCGGAGGCGTCGACGACCAGGTCCGCGGCCAGTTCGCTCTCGGTGCCGTCGGCCGCGCTCAGCCGTACCCCGGTGACCCGGCGCGAACTCCCCAGCAGGGCGGTGACCTTGGTGTGGGGACGTACGCGGATCCGCGGGTCCTTCAGCACCTGTCGGCGTACGACGGAGTCGGTGAGGTCCCGGCTCGCGGCGATCAGGTAGTGGCTGTCCCGCTTCCAGCGGCGGTACCAGCCCTCGGGGGAGAACAGGACCATGTCGGTCGTCATGGGTACGCGGTTGGCACCCGCGGCGAGCAGTTCGGCGACCGCGCCGGGCAGCAGGTCGTCGATCGCGTCCGCGCCTCCCGACAACAGGACGTGGAAATGCGCCGCCTGGGGTACGCCCGGGCGGGATTCGGGGCCCTCGGGCAACTCGTGCGCCTCGATGATCTCGACGCTGTCCACGTGGTCCCGGACGGCCGCTGCGGCGAGCATGCCGGCGAGACTTCCTCCGACGACCACGGCACGGGTCGACGTCCGCGACACCTGGGGAAGCCGTTGCGGCGATTCACTCATGAGGGGAAGATAACAAGCCCAATTTGCCTGCCACAGATGGTAGTTGGGCCGCCATTCCGCCCCTCGCGTCACGCGCCGTCGAGGAGCGAGGCGAGGCCTCGGTCGAGGGACGGTCCCACGGCCTCCCGGCCCGGTTCGGTCACCCGGTAGGTGCGGCGCAGGAAGTGGTGCAGGGCGACCGTGTCGAAGCGGATCATCGCGATGCCCTCCGCCGAATGGAACTCGACCGCCGTGTGGGCGGGGCCGTACGGCCTGATGTGCACGTTGCCCATCCCGGCGGGGGTGTCGAGACCCTCCTCCAGCAGTGCCCGCGCGAAGGTCCACGTCACCTTCTTGCCGTCGAGCGATATCCAGGCGGGGAACAGGAGTTGGACGGCGAAGGGGTCGCCGGAGGAGTAGCGAAGCGTGACCGTCACGGCCAACTCCTGGTCGTCGGCGATCAGGCGGGCGCCGGTGGGCTGTTCCAGGGTGATGGGGCTCATGGGCGGTCTCCGATTCGGGCGGGGCGGCGGCCGTTGTGCCGACACACCCTCCTTGATCACGCGGAGAGGGCTTTGATTACGCCATCACGGAAAGCAATTTATGTGACCTGTATCACCTTGGGGAACGGCTGCAACTTTAATTGAAAGTTTTGCCATCTAGGGTACAAACCCTTGTCCCCGCCCCACTGGCAACTGGAGCGTTGCTGCCATGAACGACGGCCCCACTGCGGCGTACGCCCGGATCTACGAGGAGCAGCAGCCGCGCCTCGTCGCCTACGCCCGCTCGCTCACCCGTAACACCTGGGTTGCCGAAGACCTCGTCGCCGAGGCGCACTTCAGGGTGTGGCGCAGGCTGTCCGCCGGGCACGAGATCGACAACGTTCCGGCGTACCTCATGACCACGGTGAAGCATCTCGCGAGCGCCGCCGGGACCGCCGTACGCGAGACGCCGCGGGATCCGCAGGCCGACGAACGGACCGTTGCCGATCCCGTGCGGCTCCACGGGGACGATCCGGCCGAGCAGGTGTCCTCGACGGACCTGCTGGTCAGGGTTCTTGAGCAGTTGCCCGAGCGCTGGGTGAAGGCGCTGTGGCTGGCCGAGGCGGAGGGGTTGCCGCTGGCGGCGATAGGACCCCAGCTCGGCACCAAGCAGGGGGCCACGGCCGTACTGCTGCACCGAGCGCGGGAGGGCATGCGGCAGGCGTTCCTGCGCGCCCAGACCGGTGCCCCGGACGATCCCGCGTGCCAGGTGCACTGGGCCCGGATGCCCGCGTATGTGCGCGGCGGCGCCACCGAGCGGCAGTCCGAACGGCTGCTCGGCCATGTGGACGGGTGCGACGACTGCCGGGCCCGGCTCGCGGCCCTGATGCGCGCCAACGACCGGCTGCCCGCGCTCGTTGCACCGGCCCTGCTGGTGTTCGTGCTCGGAGGCGCGGGCAAGTTCCTGCTGGCCTTCGGCGCGGGGTCCGCAGGTGCGGTCACCTCGGTGGGCGGGCACGGCGGCGGAATTCTGCACGGCGTACGGCACGCGGCGGCCGGCGCCTCCAAGACGCAGGTGGGGGCGGCGGTCGGCGCGGCCGTCGCGGGCGCCGTCGCGGTGATCGTCGTCCTCGGCGGCGGCGACTCCGCCGAGGTCCCGGTGGCGAAGGGGCCGGTGGTCGAAGTCCCGGTCTCCCAGGCGCCGGTGGCCTCGCAGCCGGGGTCGGGGTCGGGGAAGCCCGCGAAGGCGCCGAGCATCGGCTCCACGACGTCGGCACCGGACGGGTCCGCAACCGCCGTGCCTCCGGCCGTACTTGGTGACAGCGGACCCGGGACGGTCGCGATACCGGTGGGTGACAGCAGCCCAACACCCGTTCCTACGGCTCCGGTTGAGACGCCGATTCCTACGCCCACGCCTGTACCCACGCCGCCGGAGACTCCCGAGCCGACGCCGACTCCACCGGCTGCCACGGATCCGGAGCCGACTCCCACATACCCGGCTCCGAGCGATCCCGTGAAGGAGCCCCCGGAGCCCACGACTCCGGAGCCCACGACCCCTTCCGTACCGTCACCGGAACCCTCCGGGGAAGCCCCGACTCCCCCCGCCCCCAAGCCCGTTGAGACCCCGGGTGGTGGTGACCGCCCCTGCGACCGGGCGGCCGAGGTGGATCAGCCGATCGCGTAGGCGCGGTAGACCGTCTCCGTCGACGTGCCGCCGGCGGAGTCGGTCACCTGCGAGCGCAGGGCGACCGCGCCGGACGCCGGGTTGTGCACGGCGGCCTTCCAGGAGGACCCGGAGCGGGTGACCGAGACGGACTTCCAGGTCCTGCCGCCGTCCGAAGACGCCCAGACCTTCAGGGACTTGACCGTCGACTTGGTGAACCTGACGTCGGGGCCCTGGGATCCGCGGCCCGCGCTGACGGTGACCGACGTGACGCTGTTCGCCTTCGCCCTGTTGCGGTTGTCGAGACCGGCCGGCAGGAAGCGGGTCATGAAGACGGGGGCGACCACCGATTTGGCCGGGTCGGCCTTGAACCGCC
This sequence comes from Streptomyces sp. NPDC050549, assembly GCF_040655035.1. Classification (NCBI taxonomy): domain Bacteria; kingdom Bacillati; phylum Actinomycetota; class Actinomycetes; order Kitasatosporales; family Streptomycetaceae; genus Streptomyces; species Streptomyces sp. NPDC050549. The sequence continues at coordinate 134,506 of NZ_JBFAJD010000009.1, read as the reverse complement.
AGTCGAGCGTGACGCGCGACGACAGCATGCCGGACGGGAAGGTGATGCCCGGGCGGTAGCGGTGGGCGTCCACGGTCAGCCGGTAGGTACCGGCCGAGTGGATGCGGGCGGCGAACGAGGCGTCGGAGGAACCCCAGTTGGTCAGGGTCTGCTTCTTGACGGTGGTGCTCCCCTTGGACAGGACCACCGTCTCCTTCGTCGGGTCGGAGCCCCAGACACCCACGTCGGGGTCGCCGATCAGCGCGTCCGGGATGAAGTTCACGGACTTCTGCCAGACCGTCGGCAGGTAGTGCATGGGGCCCCACGCGGCCCGCCCGAACGACTGTGTGAAGCTCTGCCCGGCCTTCAGTGTCCTGGTCGCCGGGAAGCCGCCGCTGACGACATCGCCGTTGTCCGCGACCACGTCGCCGCGCGGCTGCCAGGTCCCGGGCGTCACATGGACGCTGGTGCTGTACGGTGCGCTGTCGTCGCGGACCTCGGAGTACAGGTCGGTCGTGCAGTCGTCGACCTTGGGCGCGGCCTGGAGGGCGGTGTCGACCTGACTGCCCATCTGCGTCCCGCCGTGCACGGAGAACCGCAGCGTCGCCAGTTGCGAGCGCTTGAACGAACCGCCGGGCGCGGCCGGGATACCGGTCGTCCTCTTGACCGCGACATAGCTGTCGGTGCCCGACCACTGCGCCATGTACGCGAACTGGAGCAGCTTGGAGGAGTTGGGGATGGCGTAGAGGGCCCCCGCGTCGTTCCAGCCGCCCGCGCTGTACGCGGAGGGCATGTCCATGCTGGCGGCGCACACCTGCGCGCTGATCCGGGCCGGCCCCGTCACATCGGCCGGGGTGTCCAGCGACACCTTCACGGCCTTGCCCTTACGGGCGTCCAGCGTCACGGACTTGGCCCCAGACACCGTCACGACCTGCGCGCCGATGGTGTCGGTGCCCAGACCGTCCGTGGCGCTCTCGTAGATGTCGGCCATCGCGAGGTACTTGCCCGAGGGCAGGCTGAGCCGCTTGCCGGACTTGACGGTGCGCCTCTCGCCCGACGACGCGTTGACCACGGTCACCGTCGTCGCCACCTTCGCGCCGTGCCGCCCCAGCGTGGTGACGGTCAGCGAGCCCGACGCCGCCTGCGCGGACGCGGCGGGAACGACCAGCGGCGCGAACAGGGCCACGCCGACGAAAGCGAACGGTATGCGTCTTGCACGTCCGAAACGACCTGCGTTCATGACTGCCCCCCAAGATCCAGACTCCCCAAAGGGGACTCATAGTAGCCACGCGCCTCACCCCCCGCTCCCGACCCCCCGGCAAGCCTCCGCGTACGCCCTCACCAGCGGCCGTCCGCCGTTCTCGCGCCGCCACGCGAGGGCGTACCGGCTCGGCGAAACACCGTGCACCGGACGGGTGGTGACCCCGCCGAGCGTGATCAGATGCGCGTTGCCCGCGGCCACCAGGCAGATGCCCAGACCGGCGGCCAACGCCTCGTACGTCTCCTCCGTGCTCGCGATCTCCGCCCCGATGCGCGGCGGACGGCCTCCGCGTTCGGTGAGGGCGAGCCAGTGGTCGCGCAGCGGGCCCGCGCTGGGCGGCAGGGCGAGGAACGGCTCGTCGAGAAGGTCCGCGAAGTCGACCTCGGCGCGGGCGGCCAGCGGATGGGAGTCGGGGAACGCGACCAGACGGGGCTCCTCGGCGACCACCGTCCAGTCGTAGCGCTCCGCGTCGGGCAGTGGCAGCCAGACGAAGGCGACGTTTGCGCCGCCGTCCGCGAGCCCCGCCGTCGGATCGTCCCAGCTCACCTGTCGAAGCCGTACGACCGCCTCCGGACGCGCGGCCGTGAACCGGGAGCGGATCGCGGGCAGCAGGCCGCCCCGGCCAGGGCTGGTGCTCATGCCGACCACCAGGGTGCTGCGTTCGGCCGCACTGACCTCCGCCAGCGCGGTCGCGCCCTCCGCCCAGAGGGCCAACACCCGCTCCGCGTACGGCAGCAGGACCGTCCCGGCGGCGGTGAGCGCCACGCCCTGCCGGTCGCGGCGGAACAGCTCGGCGCCCAACTGCCGCTCCAGCGCCCGGATCTGCTTGCTCAGCGCGGGCTGCGACACGTACAGCTTCTCGGCCGCGCGCGTGAAGTGCAGTTCCTCGGCGACCGCGACGAAGTAGCGCAGGTCCCGCACGTGGACGTCCATCGTCATAACCAACGGCTATCAGAGGAGGTCTTGGACGGGCAACGGGGGGCGGGAGCAGGCTGGTCCGCAGATGGCAACACGGATCTCAAAGGGAGACGTCATGAACAAGGTGTGGCTCGTGACCGGCGCCAGCAGCGGGTTCGGGCGGGCGATCGCCGAGGCCGCGCTCGCCGCCGGTGACGTGGTCGTCGGCGCTGCCCGGCGGACCGAGGCGCTGGACGACCTGGTGGCCGCGCGCCCCGACCAGTTGGAGGCGCTGCGGCTGGACGTCACTGACACGGGGGCGGCGGAGGCGGCCGTACGGGACGTGGTGGCGCGGCACGGGCGGATCGACGTCCTCGTCAACAACGCGGGCCGTACGCATGTCGGCGCCTTCGAGGAGACCACCGAGCAGGAGCTGCGGGACCTGTTCGACCTGCATGTCTTCGGGCCGGCCGCGCTCACGCGCGCGGTACTGCCGCACATGCGGGAGCGGCGCTCGGGGGCGATCGTGCAGATGAGCAGTATGGGCGGGCAGATGTCCTTCGCGGGCTTCTCGGCGTACAGCGGAACGAAGTTCGCGCTGGAGGGACTGTCCGAGGCGCTCGCCGACGAGGTCGCCGAGTTCGGCGTCAAGGTGCTGATCGTCGAACCGGGCGCCTTCCGGACCGCCCTCTTCGACACCAGCCGGGCCGGGGTCAGCGCCGACAGCGGTGTGTACGCCAAGGTGACCGAGACCCGCGGCTTCGTCTCCGGCGGTGACGGCGGCCAGGCCGGCGACCCCGCGAAGGCGGCGGCCCTCGTCCTCGCCGCCCTCGACGCCGAGGAGACCCCGCTGCGGCTGCCCCTGGGTGACGACGCGGTCGACGCCGTGCTCGGCCACCTCGACCAGGTGCGCGGCGACATCGCGGCCTGGGAGAAGCGGACCCGCGCGACCGGGTTCGACGCCTGACCGACGGCCGGGAAGCCTTGGCCCGTCCGCTCCCGTCCCCGTTGTCAGTGGTGGGTGCAACGATGGACGCACGACGGGACGCATGCGAGCGGGGGGTGACATGGAGGGGGAGTTTCCGCGCGGCGGGCGGCAGATCAGGGAGCTGTGCTCGCGGGGGACGCGGTTGTACGACGTGGCGCGCGCCCTGCGTGCCGACCACACCCGCGCCCTCGACACCGTCCGCTCCGCACTGGAACCGCTGCGGGCCGAACTCGTCGCCCAGGAGCTGGAGTCCATCCCGGTCGGCAGGCTGAAGGACGTCACCGAGGGGCGGCTGCGGCTCGGGGCCGTGGAGGCTGCGGGGCTCACCTCGGTGCGCGCGGTGCACGAGGCGAGCCGGTACGCGCTGCGACAGTTGCCCGGAGTGGGGCAGCAGACCGCGGACCGGGCGCTCGCCGCGGCCCGGCAGATCGCGAGGGCCGTCGGGGAGACCGTCTCCGTCCGCATCGATGTCGACGACCCCGAACCCCGCACCACCGCCCTGGTCGTCGCCCTTCAGCGGCTCGTCGAGGCGGGCCCCGAGCTGCGCCGCGCGCTGGACGCGGCCACCCGGCTCGACGAACGGCTCGGCGCGCTGCTGCCGTCGGCCCGGCCCGCCACCAGCAGGCTGCTGATGGCGCTCGCCGGCCGCCGCCGCAGGGCCGGCGCGCTCGCAGCGGTCGCCGAACTCCACGAACTCGTCGCCGACGCCACCGCCCGTGACGTGCCGCTGCTGATCGCCCAGGCCTCCACCGACCTGCTGCGCCCGCCGGTCTCCGACATCGAGGCCCTGGTCGACTTCGAGCTGCGGTCCGCCGAGTACTACAGCCAGCTCGCCGAGGTAGACGGCCAGCGGCCCGACCTCGCGGCGAGCGAGGGCTTCCTGCCCTCGGAGCTGGCCGAGCGCGTGCACGCCCAGCAGCTGGACGACACCCACCGCCGGGTTTCGCTGCGCGGGTACCAGTCGTTCGGCGCCCGCTTCGCCCTCGCCCAGCGCCGGGTCGTCCTCGGGGACGAGATGGGACTCGGCAAGACCATCCAGGCCATCGCCGTACTGGCCCATCTCGCGGCCGAGGGGCACAGTCACTTCCTTGTGGTCTGCCCGGCCGGAGTGCTCATCAACTGGACCCGGGAGATCGGCGCCCGCAGCACCCTGCGCGCCGTGCCCGTCCACGGCCCGGACCGGCAGGACGCCTACGGCGAGTGGCGCGAGCGCGGCGGAGTCGCGATCACGACCTTCGACACGCTGCACACCCTGCCGGCGCCGGAGGGCGGGAAGCCGGGGCGCCGCCGGCCCAGGGGCGAGGCACCGCCCGGCCCCACCCCTGGCATGCTCGTCGTCGACGAGGCCCACTACGTGAAGAACCCGGACACCCGCCGCACCAAGGCGGTAGCCCTGTGGACCGAGCGCTGCGACCGCGTGCTCTTCCTGACCGGCACGCCCATGGAGAACCACGTGGACGAGTTCCGCACCCTCGTCCGCCACCTCCGCCCCGAACTGCTGCCGGCGGTCCGCAACGGCACGGCGGCGGCCGGACCGCAGGCCTTCCGCAAGTCCGTCGCCCCCGCTTACCTCCGCCGCAACCAGGTGGACGTCCTCACCGAACTGCCCGCCCTGGTCCAGGTCGACGAGTGGGTGGAGCTCGGCGCCGCCGACCGCGAGGCCTACGACCGCGCGGTCGGCGCCGGGAACTTCATGGCGATGCGCCGGGCCGCCTACGCCGACGCCGAGAAGTCGGCGAAGCTGCAGCGCCTGCGGGAACTGGTCGCCGAGGCCGCGGAGAACGGCGTGAAGGTGGTGGTCTTCTCGTACTTCCGGGATGTACTGACCGCGGTCCGGCGCACACTGGACGGGCCCGGCACGCGGGTGACCGGGACGATCTCCGGGAGCGTCCCGGCCCTCCGCCGGCAGCAACTGGTCGACGACTTCACCCAGGCCGGCGGCCACGCCGTGCTGCTCGCCCAGATCAGCGCGGGCGGGGTCGGCCTCAACCTCCAGACCGCCTCCGTGGTCATCCTCTGCGAACCCCAGGTCAAGCCGACGGTGGAGCACCAGGCCGTGGCCCGCGTCCACCGCATGGGCCAGATACGCCCGGTCCAGGTGCACCGCATGCTCGCCACCGACAGCGTGGACGACCGGCTCCTGACCATCCTCAAGAACAAGGACCGCCTCTTCGACCGGTTCGCCCGCCGCAGCGACCTCGCGGACGCCACCCCGGACGCGGTCGACATATCGGACGCCGCCCTGGCCCGCCGCATAGTCGAGGAGGAACAGCAACGGCTGGCGGCCGAGGCCAACTGACCCTGCCCGTCACGGCAGTCGACCGTCACGATCGCACGTCGAGCTCGGCGAGAGCGGCACCCTTGCCGCCTCGCAGGGTGACGCGGGCGTACCGGGCGGGCGTCCCGTCCGGGGCGTGCCACGCGCGGTCGTCCGCCGAGACCTCGACGGTGTACGACCCCGGGCGCTTCGTCCACGTGGGCCGGACCGTCCCGACCCGCACCGGGCGGCCCAGGTCGACGGTGAGCGAGGCGCGGTCGGCGCCCGGGGACCAGGCGGTCGCGGGGCTGCCGTCCACGGCGGCCTCCGGGTAGCGGCCGGACTCCGAGGAGGTCGCCGTCGCCGGCCGGCAGCGGGCCAGGTCGGCGGTGGGGGTGAGGTCGGGGCGCCGGGTCTTCAGGGTGACCGTGCCGGAGAGGGTGCGACGACCCTCGGGGGTGTCCAGCACGAAGGGCGCCCCGGAGCGCAGCCGTACGGTCGTCGTCTTCGCACCGATCGCGATGTCGTACGTACGACCGCGCCAGCGCAGGCCCGACAGGCGTACCCCGTCCGAGAGCTGGGGCGGCAGGCTCGGGTCGAGGCGGAGGGCGTCGGGGCGCAGCCGCAGGCCGGTCAGGCCGTGGGTGAAGACCTGGAGGAAGCCCCCCTTGCCGGTGAGGAAGTCCTGCGCGGGGGAGCCGGCGAGGGGGTCGGACGCGCCCGCCCTGTCGCCCCGCGACTCCGAGAAGAGGGCGAACGGACCGCGCGCGAACGGCTGGTAGGCCCGCCGCAGATAGGTGTACGCCGCGCAGCCCGGCTCGCCGACGGCCGCCGCGTCGATCGCGTGGACGGCGTCGGTCATGGCGGGCCCGTCCGGGTCGGTGCGCTGGGCGTAGTAGTCGAGGGTGGCGGCCCCGGCCCCGGTCGGCATCGACCACTCCAGTGGGTAGATCAGCAGCACGGTGTCGGCCTGCTTGATCTGCGAGCCGTCGTAGCCGTCGTACTGGAGGAAGATCCTGCGTTTCGGGTCGTAGGGGATGCGCAGGTGGTTCGCGACGGTGAGCCAGCCGGCGGGGGCGGGCCGCCCCAGGTCGCGGGCCGCTTCGGTGGCGGCGCGGAGGGCGGTGGCGGCGACGGCGTTGGTGTAGACGGCGTCCCTGACACCGTTGCTGTACTCGTCGGGGCCCGCGACCTCCTTGATGGAGTAGGAGCCGTCGGTGTTCTTCGTGACCCGTGAAGTCCAGTACTGGGCAAGGCCGTTGAGGAGGGGCCAGCCCTCGGTGCGGAGCCAGGCGCGGTCGCCGGTGGCGAGGTAGTACTGCCGGGCGGCGAGGGCGATGTCGCCCTGGAGGTGGTTCTGGGTGAGGCAGTGCGGTGGCTGCCAGCTCTGGCACTCGTTCCACAGCAGACCGTGACTCGCGCTGGTCCACGGGAAGAACAGGCCCTTCACCGCGGTCTTCGCGGCGTTCTCGGCGGCGGCCGTGCGGGTGCGGTAGCGGTAGTCGAGGACCGGGCGGGCCAGTTCGGGGTGGGCCGCCAGCAGGGACGGGAACATCCAGGTCTCGGCGTCCCAGAAGATCATGCCCGCGTAGTTGTCGCTGGTCAGACCCGCGGGCGCGACGCTGTTCCGGGCGCCGGGGCGCAGCGCGGCCAGCAGCCCGTACTGGGCGGAACGGGCCCAGAGTTGCAGGTCCGGATGGCCCGGCACCTCGATGTCGGACGACCACAGCGCCCGCCACGCGGCACTGTGCGAGGCGAGCAGCGCGTCCCACCCGCGCCGCGCGGTCCGTCCGGCGGCGTCCTGGGCGGAGGCCCGGGGATCGCGCGAGGTGAGGGAGGTGTCGACGCCGACGTACTTGGTGGCGGTGTAGGTACGACCGGAGCGGACGGGCAGAACGGCCGTCTGGCTGGCGCTCAACTTCTCGCCCCTGGGGGCGCGTTGACGCCGTCCGGGCGCGTCAAGCACGGAGGCCAGCGCGCCGTCGACCCCGGTCCCGTCCGTGCGGAACGCGACGCCGATGGTGTGCGCGCCGGCCGGGCCGCCCGCCGTCTGCGTGACGCGGCGGGCGCCGCGGCCGTCGAGGCGGTCGGTGAGGGTGAGTTCGCCGTCCCAGTGCGGGGTCACCCGCAGGTGCACGGCGCCGGTGTGCTCGCTGTCGCGGGAGGCGAGGACGTCGTAGACCAGGTCGGTGCGGCGGCCGTCCTTCGTCGTCCAGGTGAGGGATGTGCGGACGTGGCCGCAGCGCAGGTCCAGGGTCTGACGGTACCGCGTGATCCGGCTGCCGCTCCCGTACGTCTCGGAGCCCGCCGTCACATCGAGGCCGGTCCAGGTCGGGAGGGCGGCGAGGGCCTCGCGCCCTGCGGTGTTCGCGGGGCCCCGGGCATAGAGGCCGGAGACGAACGCGCCGTCGTAGCGCGGGGTGTAGAGCGGCCAGCCCGTCTTCTCGCCGGACGCCGCGTAGCCCGCGCCGACGGGCGGGACCCGGGTGCCGAGATAGCCGTTGCCGACGTACGGGTGGTAGGTGTCGGCCGGGTCGATCCGGGTGGCCGAGGGCGCCCAGCCGCGCGCCCCGCAGCCCTCGCGGGGGAGGGGCGCGGCCGAGGCCGGGGGCAGGGGGAGGAGCAGGGCGGCGGCGAGGAGCGGGAGCAGCAGACGGGGTGGCTTGGTCACCGTTCGACGATGGGGTGCGCGGCGGGACGGCGACGGGAAGCGCGCGGGTGATTACCACGCACGGAGCGCACCCGGCCCCGGGCCCGCCCTACCCCTGGTACGGCTTGGGCTCGGTGACCCAGCCCGCCGTCAGGACGAGCCGCGACTCCCGGTGTACGGCGAGGAAGCCGAAGGGGCGGTCGAAGCGGGCCGTGACGACCGTGGTCGTGCAGCGGAGGTCGGGCCGGGCACCGCCGGGGGCGGACGCGACCGCGGTCACCGCTCCCGCGCGGAAGCCGAGCGCGCCGAACTGTGCCACCGCCGCCTGCTCGGCCTTCCCCACGGCCAGCGGGGCGGGGGTGATGCCGGGGAAGTGGCCGTCGCCGGTGTCCATGGCCGTGGTGAGCCCGAACAGGCCGTGCCGGTCGAGGAGATCGTGCCGCGCGCCCATGTCGTACGCCACCGTCGTCACGGACAGCTCCGGCGGCTGCGGTGTGGCGCACCGCTGTTGCTCGATGCGCAGGCCCGGTCCCACGTCGCCGTACGGGAGTCGGCCGCTGGGCACCACCGGGATCCGGCGGGCCAGAGTGGCCACGCCCGTGCCCAGCACCTGGCCGGGGGTCATCCGTTGTTCGCCGAGCAGGAGATGGACGTCGATGCCGTTGTCGCCGGGGACCTTCAGCTCGGTGACGTAGCCGTGCGGGCCGCCGGCCACGCCGGCCCGGTCGAGGCGGACACCGGTGCGGCGCAGACCCGCCAGCCGCCGCCCCTGCCAGGGCCCGGCGTCCGGGCTGACCGGCAACTCCTCGAAGGGGCGCGGCCATTCGGTGCGCAGCGCCAGCGCGCTCGCCAGCACCATCACCACGCCCGGGTCCAGGGCGATCGGCATCCGCTCGATCAGCCCGCCCGTCCGCTCGGCCGCCCACGCGTCCAACGCCCGCTGCCCGGCCGGGAGATCATCGGTGAGCACCCCGTGCGTGCCCGCGGGCAGCCCGGCGCGCCATTCCTCGCGCAGAGCCAACTCCCGCCTGGTCCACAGGCCGAGCGCGGAGTGCAGCCCGGGCATCGACCCCATCCCGGCCAGCAACTCCCGTGCGGCGGCGGCCGCTTGATCGGCGGGCAGGCCCACCGCGTCCGCGAGTTCCGCCCGCGCGGCGCCCCACGCCCCGTCGGTGAGGAACGCGAGCAGCGGCCACACTCCGGCCGCCGAGAACACCGTGCCGCCGGTCGCCGTGTCCGCCCAGCGTGCCGTCAGCCGGTTCACCGCTTCGACGGTCCCCCCGACCGCCGTGCCCTGAACCGCCGTCCCCTGGACCGCTCCCAATTCCGCCCCCGTCAGTGCCGTAGCGCAAGATCGCGCACGGGAAGGCTATCGTCGCCGCTCCGGCACCGGATGATCAGCCCTGGTCCTCGGGGAACGGCTCCGGGTCGGTCACCCATCCCGCCGCCAGCACCAGCCGTGAGTGGCGGTGCAGGGCGAGGAAGGCGAAGGGGCGGTCGAAGCGGGCGGTGACGGTGGTGGTCACGTGGCGGAGGTCGGGCAGGCCGACGGCGATGGCGTCGAGGGCCGTCACCGCCGCCGCGCGGAAGCCGAGCGCGCCGAACCTCGCCGTCGTGGCCTGCTCGGCCGACCCGATGGCCAGCGGGCAGGGGCTGATGCCGGAGAAGTGGCCGTGCGTGGCGTCCCGTGCCGTCGTGAGCCCGAACAGGCGGTGCAGGCGCAGCAGATCGTGCCGAGTGGTCAGGTCGTACGCCACCGTCGTCACGTCGAGGGTGGGCGGCTGCGGGCGGGTGCAGCGGGTCCGCTCCACGCGCAGGCCCGGTCCCGGGTCGCCGTAGGGGAGCCGGTCCCCGGGTACTACGGGATGACGACGGTCCAGGATTCCCACCCCCGCGCCCAGCACCTGGGCGGGTGTCATCCGCTCCTCCCCGAGCAGGAGGTGGACGTCGATCGCCGCGTCGCCCAGCACCTTCAGCTCGGTGACATGACCGTCCGGTGTGTCCGCCACGCCGATCCGGTCCAGGAGGACGGTCTCGCGCCGCAGCCCGAGCGGGACCCGGTCGCGCCAGTACGCGCTCTCCATCGGCACCTCGGTGAACGGCCGCAGCCACTCGGTGCGCAGGGCCAGCGCGCTCGCCAGCACCAGTTCGGTGGCGTCCGTCAGCGCGAGCGGCATGCGCTCGATCAGCCCGCCGGTGCGCTTCGCCGCCCACGCGTCCAGGGCCGCGCCGTCGACCGCGAGATCCCCGGTGAGCACTCCGTGCGCCTCGGCGGGCAGCCCCGCCGCCCACGCCTCGCGCAGCTCCACGGTCCGTTTCGTCCACAGCCCGAGCGCCGCGTCGACGCCCCGCATCGCGGCCAGCCCGGCCAGCAACTCCCGTGCGGCGGCGGCCGATTGGCCCGCGGGCAGTCCCACCGCGTCCGCCAGCTCCGCCCGCGCCGCGCCCTCGGCACCGTCCGCGAGGAGGGCCAGCAGCGGCCACACCCCGGCCGCCGAGAACACCGTGCCCCCGCAGGCGGCCCCGGCTCAGCGCGCGGTGAGTGCGTTCACCGCCCGGACCGTCGTCTTCGCAACCCGCATTCCGCCCCCGTTCACCTCGTGCTTAACATGCGCGAGTCGTACGTCAGTTCCGCACCTGAAGATCTCCGGCCCCGCAACCGAATCCCCCCGCCGAAGATCCCCCGCCTGAACCAGGAGCACGGTACCCGTGTCCATACCCCCGCCGCCGGAACCCCAAGGGCCGCCCACCCCGGACCCCGAGGGCCCCCAGGGCCAGCCCCCGGGCCCGGCTCCTTTCCCGCAGGCGCCCACCACCCCGTACAACCCGTACGCCCCGCCGCCGGAGGACGCCCACGGGACGGCGCAACCCCAACCCCCTTACGGGACACAGCCGCAGCCCCCGTACGCCCAGTACACCCCGTACCCCCAAGGTCCCCCGCCCCCCTACGCCCCCTACGGGCCCCAGCCCTACCAGACCTGGTCCCAGGGCTACAGCCCGTACAACAACCCCGCGCCCCTCAACGGCGTGTCCGTCGCCGCCCTGGTGCTCGGCATCCTCTGCTGCATTCCGGGCGTCGGTCTGGTCCTCGGGCTGATCGGGCTGAACCAGACGAAGAAGCGGGGCGAGCGCGGCCGGAGCATGGCGGTGGCCGGCATCGTGCTCTCGTCGTTCGGGCTGGTGCTGTGGGCGCTCGGGGTGGCCGGCGCCGCGACCGGCTTCTTCGACGACGTCGAGGTCGGCGGGGGGAACAGCGCGAGCGCCTCCCCCGGGAGGGGGCAGTGCTTCGACGCGCCCAGCGGTTCGCTGGAGGGCATGGCGTACGACTTCGACGTGGTGCCCTGCGCCGGCGAGCACGACGGCGAGGTGTTCGCCGTGGTGCGGCTGAGCGGCGACTCGTACCCGGGGGACAAGAAGGTCACGGCCACCGCGGACGACAGGTGCTACGCGCTCCAGGACTCCTACGCGATGGACGGCTGGGCAGTGCCCGACGACGTGGACATCTACTACGTCACCCCGACCGAGCAGAGCTGGAGTCTGGGCGACCGCGAGATCACCTGCGCGTTCGGCAACAAGGACGAGGAGGCGAGCCTGCCCGGCGGTTCGCTGCGCAACGACGCCACGACCCTCGACGCGGACCAGGTCGCATATCTGAAGGCGGCCCACGTCCTCAACGCGGCGCTGGACTCGGCGCCCGACGCGCAGTACGTCGAGGACGACCTGCCGGGGCACAGGGCCTGGGCGGGCCGGGTCTCGGCCGCGCTGACCCGGCAGGCCGATCTGCTGGACGGGCACCAGTGGCCGAGTGCCTCCGCGAAGCCGGTCGCCGACCTGGTCAAGGACCTGCGGGCGGCGCAGAAGCAGTGGGCGAAGGCGGCCGGGGCCTCCGACGCCGACGAGTTCTACGGGTACTACGACAAGGGCGCCGAGCTCATCGACCCCCATTTGTCGGTCACCGCCCGCAAGGCTCTGGGGCTTGCCACGACCCCGCCCCCGTACGACGAGAGCGACAGCGGCGGGGACAGCGAGGGAGGCGATACCGGTCTGGAGGTGTGACGGCTCCTATAGCGGGGAGAAACTGCCTGGGTAAAGCCCACGCCGGGCACAAGTCATCACATCGAGTGATTCTCTGGCCTTTGCTTGCATGGCACAACCCACGGTTGCCAGGCTGTTGCTGTCTGTACAACCTGATGGGAGCGGCCAGTGACATTCGGTGAGCAGCCGGCATACCTGCGCGTCGCGGGTGATCTCCGCAAGAAGATCGTCGACGGCCAGCTGCCTCCGCACACCCGGCTGCCCTCCCAGGCCAGGATCCGCGAGGAGTACGGCGTCTCGGACACGGTCGCCCTGGAGGCGCGCAAGGTGCTGATGGCCGAGGGGCTGGTCGAGGGCCGCTCCGGCTCGGGGACCTATGTGCGTGAGCGTCCCGTGCCGCGCCGCATCGCCCGCTCCGGGTTCCGGCCGCCCGCCGGCGCGACACCGTTCCGGCAGGAGCAGGCCGACGGCGAGGCGCGTGGCACCTGGGAGTCCAGCAGCGAGCAGACCGAGGCCGGCGGCGCGATCGCCGAGCGGCTCGGCCTCCAGGTCGGCGAGCGCGTGATGCGCACGAAGTACGTGTTCCGGGACGCCGGCGAGACGATGATGCTCTCCACGTCCTGGGAACCCCTCGCGGTGACGGGCCGTACGCCCGTGATGCTGCCCGAGGAGGGTCCGCTCGGCGGGATGGGGGTCGTCGAGCGGATGCGTGCCATCGACGTCGTGGTGGACAACGTCACGGAGGAGGTCGGCGCCAGGCCGGGCCTCTCCGAGGAGCTGCTCGCGCTGGGCGGCGTCCCCGGGCATGTGGTCCTCGTCATCCAGCGCACGTACTACGCCTCGGGGCGCGCGGTGGAGACGGCCGACGTGGTGGTCCCGGCCGACCGCTACCGGATCGCCTACCACCTTCCCGTGAAGTGATGCGCCGACTTCCTGTGAAGTAGCGCGCCGAGTAGTGCGTTGGGTGCATTCCAGGTGAAGTAGCGCAACTTTCCCGGCAGTTGTCGCCGGAACCGGTCAATCCGCCCTGCCTTGACGGCCGTTGGAATCCGGTCTTTCTCGCAGGTCGCTCGCGGGACCTGTAACGTGCCTCCGACCGGATGCATCGAGGTGTGCCAACGGCGCGTTCGTTGTCGTGCGCCCCCTCCGTCATGGCTGGTTGCGTACCTCTTTGTGAAAAGCCGTATTCGCTGCGTGAAGGTTAGGCGTAGGGTCCGGCATATGCGGATTGCGGTTTCCTTATGGGGTGGGGCACGGCACGGACCGCGAGCGGGAAGCGGAGGGGCGCTATGAACGACGGCACGATCACTCTTCCCTGGCTCGTGATACGGCAGGACGACAACGGCAATCGCTACCGCGTGGGCAGGTACGCGACCCGCGCCGAGGCCCAGAAGATCGCGGACAGCCTCGACGACCGCAAGCACAAGCAGCTCTACTGGGTCGAACGGATCGGGCAGAACGGGGACGTCACCCGCAACTGACGCACCCCGTAGGCTCCGGCGCATGACGACACGGATCGTGGTGGTCGGAGCCGCCCTGTTCGACGGCGACTTCGGCGACGGCGGTGACGGCCGCGGCGGCCGGCTGCTCGCCGCGCGCCGCAGCGCACCCCCCGAACTGGCCGGCCGCTGGGAACTCCCCGGCGGCAAGGTGGAGCCCGGTGAGAGCCCCGACGCCGCGCTGGTGCGCGAACTCCGCGAGGAACTCGGCGTCGACGCCGAGGCCGTCGCCCGCGTCCCGGGGGAGTGGCCGCTGAAGCCGCCGTACGTGCTCCAGGTCTGGACGGCCCGCCTGCTCCCCGGTTCGCCCCGCCCGCGCCCCCTGCAGGACCACGACGAGCTGCGCTGGCTCGCCCCCGCGGACGTCTGGGCCGTCGACTGGCTCGACCAGGACGTCCCTGCCGTACGTGAGACGCTCGCCCTTCTCGACGCCGGGGCGCGCTGAACCCGTCGTAGCCCGCGACGAGCCGGGTGTGCGGAACTCGCCGTAGTTCGTGGCGGGCGGGCGCACCGGATTCGTAAGGGGGGGTGGGACGGCGGAGTGCACCGGGGGCTGTGTACGCCGTTCGTGCCACAGTGCGCCCTCCGGGACGGTACCGGGCCTTTGATATCGGGTATGTGCCCATTAACCCCATGAAATCGGACATGGGTGTGCTGGGCTGGCCCGGGATGTGATCGGCTTGATCGACACCGAAGGCGACTGCGCCGAGTGGACCTTTCCCGCCGACCCCGGAGCCGTCCGCACCGCGCGCTCGGCCGTCCGCGGTCAGTTGCGCGACTGGGACCTCACCGCCCTCGCCGACATCGCGGCGCTGCTGGTCAGCGAGCTGGTGACCAACGCGCTGCGGCACGCCACAGGCCCCATCGGTGTCCGCCTGGTCCGCCCCGGCGGCCCGGACGGCGTCCTGCTGGTCGAGGTCTCCGACCCGCTCCCCGACCCGCCCCGCGAGCGCGTCGCCCGTCCCGAGGACGAGAGCGGACGCGGCCTCCAGCTGGTCGCCGGCGCCTGCGTCCGCTGGGGCACCCGGCTCGGGAAGACGGGCAAGACGGTGTGGTTCGAACTCGCGGTGCCGGGATGAACCGAGGCCGGCGCGCGGGCGCACGCTCCTGTACGAACCCGACAGTGGTGTCCATCGATTGGTCAAGGCCTGTGACGGTTGTCGATCGGCGTGGTTCGACTGCGTGTCCGCTGGTTAGAAGACTGGGAGTGTTGTCGCGGGCAGGTCCGAAATGCATCGGGATTGTCCTGTGATCGTGAACACCGTGTTGTGGGGCGCCGTAGTGCTGGATACTGCGGGCAGCCGCCCCCGGTGACCGGTGCCGGACGCGGTGAGCTGGAGGGGACGGTTCGCGTGAGCGAGATACCAGCGAAGGCCACGGAGTCCGAGGACCCGTCGGGCGGCGCGAGGGCTGAGGCCGTGGGCTTCGCCGACGTGCCCTCCGCCGACGCCATGTCCGTCGGCGACGCCATGTGGCAGAGCAGCCCGCCCGGCTCGATCTACGACTACATCAAGGTCGCCTCCTTCTCCATCGGCCCCGACGGGCTCGTCGACCAGTGGAGCCTGCGGGCCGAGCAGCTGTTCGGCATCCCCACGGAGCATGCCGTCGGCATGGACCCCATCGAGGCGTTCGTCGACCCCGAACTGCGGGAGCACGGCCAGCGGAAGATGGCCGAGATCCTGGACGGCCGGGAGTGGACCGGAGTGGTGCCCTTCCGGGGGCCGGAGACCGAGGAGGGAGACCCGGGCAAGGAGGGACTCGCCGAGGTCTATGTGATGCCGACCCGGACCGAGGAGGGCGAGCGGGCTGCCGTCTGCATCGTCGTCGACGTCCGCATCCTGCGTCGTATCGAGACCGATCTCGCCGCCTCGCAGTCGATATTCGGTCAATCTCCGTTCGGTTTCCTGCTGATCGACCCCGACCTGCGGGTCCGGCGGGCCAACCAGCAGATCGCCAACACCTTCGGCGGCACCCCCGACGACCACCGCGGCAGGGGTGTCCAGGACTATCTGCAGAGCCCCGAGGCCGAGCGGGTCACCGCGACCCTGCGCAGGGTCCTGGAGACCGGCAACTCGATAACGGACATGCATGTCACCGGATTCGTGCCCGGTTCCGAGGAGCGCAGGCACTGGTCCATCAACCTGTACCGCGTGCACAGCGGCAGCGGGCGCCCCATCGGCATCGCCTGGCTCGGGACCGACGTCACCGCCCGCCGCGCCGCCGCCCGCGAGGCCGCCTCCGCGCGGCGCAATCTCGCCCTTCTGAACGAGGCCGGCGCCCGCATCGGCAACTCCCTCGACCTGGAGACCACGGCCCGCGAACTCCTCGACGTGGTCGTCCCCGGCTTCTGCGACCTCGCCACCGTCGACCTCTACCAGGGACTCCTGGCGGGCGACGAGACCCCGCCGGGGCGGGCCGACGGCAGCGCGGAGCTGCGCCGGGTGGCCTTCGCGAGCGCGGTCTCCGACGCCCCCTTCGTCGGCGGCGGCGCACCCGTCGCCGTGAACGCGGTCCACCACTACCCCTTCAACTCGCCCTGCGCGGACGCCCTGCGCACCGCCCGCCCGCAGTACGTCCCCGCCGAGGAGAACGGCCCCGTCCAGTCCACGCTGGCCGTGCCGATGGTCGCCCACGACACCGTCGTAGGACTCGTGCAGTTCGCCCGGACGAAGGGCAGCGAGCCGTTCGGCGACCGGGACCGGGATCTCGCGGTGGAGCTGGCGGCACGGGCCGCCGTCTGTATCGACAACGCCCGGCTGTACCGGCGCGAGCACGAGCGGGCGTTGATACTGCAGCGGTCGCTCCTGCCGCCCGGCGACCCGGAGGCGTCCGGCCTCGACATCGCCTGCCGCTATCTCCCCGGGAACGCGGCGACGGAGGTCGGCGGCGACTGGTTCGACGTCATCGAACTCCCCGGCCACCGCACGGCGTTGGTGGTGGGCGACGTGATGGGCCGCGGCCTGCGCGCGGCCGTCGCCATGGGCGAACTCCGCACCGCCGTACGCACCTTGGCCCTCCTCGACCTGGAACCGGCCGAAGTCCTCTCCGCGTTGGACGAGATCGCGCGCGGCCTCGGCACCCCCGGCGGCGTCCAGCAGGCCACCCGGGCCGCCCGCCGCCCCCGCGAGGCGGACCTCTCCGAGGTGTACCTCGCGACCTGTATCTACGCCGTCTACGACTCGGTGACCAGGCGGTGCACCTTCGCCAACGCGGGCCATCTCCCGCCGGTCCTGGTGGAACCCGGCGAGGCGGCGCTGATGCTCGACGTGCCGCCCGGCATGCCGCTCGGCGTCGGCGGCGAGCCCTTCGAGGAGGTGGAGGTCGAACTGCCCGAAGGCGCACTGTTGGCGCTCTACACCGATGGACTGGTCGAATCCCGCGACCATCCCCTCGACGAGGGCCTCCAGGCCTTCGTGGGCGCCCTGACCGACCCCAACCGCCCGGACCACGACGGCGGTCCGGCCGCGGCCGCGGCACTGAACGCCGAGACCCACCGGGACCTGGAGGACGTCTGCGACCACGTCCTCAGCACCCTCGACACCCACCACGGCGAGGACGACATCGCGCTGCTGATGGCCCGCGTCCAGGGCCTGCCCGAGGACTCGGTCGGCGACTGGACCCTGCCGCGCGAGCCGCGCAGCGTGGGCCGCGCCCGCGAGTACGCGCGCGCCCGGCTGCAGTCCTGGGACCTCGAACCCCTCATCGACACCACCGAGTTGCTGGTCAGCGAACTGGTGACGAACGCGCTCCGGTACGGCGAGGGCGAGATCAGGCTACGGCTGTTGCTGGACCGCACGCTGGTGTGCGAGGTCTGGGACGCCGGGCTGGTCCAGCCGCGCCGCCGTCGCGCCCGCGACACGGACGAGGGCGGGCGGGGGCTCCAACTGGTCGGCCTCCTGTCGGCGGCCTGGGGCTCACGCCGGACACCGCGCGGCAAGACGGTGTGGTTCGAACTCCCGCTGCCGGACGGCGAAACCGGGATGGTGGACCCGGCGGAGGCGCTGCTCAGTCTGTTCTGACGGGCTCCGGTCAGTCTGTTCCGACGGGCTCCGGGCCGGGTTCCCCGCGCCGGCGGGTGTCCGGCCCGCCGAAGGCGGGTGGCGGCCCGCCGTCCGCCTCCTCGCCGAGCAGCACGCCGCCGAGGACGGCTCCGCTCGTGTGCTCGGCGCCGCCGGAGTACGGGTTGCCGTGCACGCGGACGTCCTGTTCGGCCGACTCCCGGGCCGCCAACGCGGGTGCGCCGGCCGCGGCGGGGTCGGTGCCGAGCAGCCGTTCCGCCTCCGCCAGCAGGGTTCGCGCCCCGGCGCCCACCGCACCCCGGTGCGTCGCCACGAATCCGTCCGCCGCCCGGACGTCATACCGGCCGACGAGCCACGCGGCGGCGCCGAGCACCCCGTCCCGCCCGGCGCCCAGCGGCGACACGGCCCGCACGACGCTCCGCAGGGCGGCGAGGGGGTCGTACGGACGGCCGCCGGTCAATTCCTCCCGTACGACGGCGAGGGCGGCGTCGGTGTCACCCAGGAGGGAGCGGGGCACACCGTCGACGGTCCCGACGGCCGCCCGTGCCCTCGCCCTCTCCGCCTCGGCGCCGGTGAGCGCGGCCGGGACCAGGTCGGCAGCGGCGGCAAGGGAGTCGGCGAGCCGGTCGACGCCGGTCAGGAGGATCTCGGCCTGACCGACGGCGCCCTCGGCGGCGCGCAGATCACGCACCGCCTGCTCGCTCCGCCCCAAGTCGGCTGCCTGGCGCGCCTGGTTGAGGTGGGTCGTGGCGAACACCAGCCGGTCCTTGGCCTGTTCGACGTATCCGGTGACAGTGGCGGTGGCCGATGCCGGGTAGCGCGTGTGCAGGTCGGCCAGTACGGCTTCTACGGCCCCCGTACGACCGGTCAGTTCACGGAACCGGCCCTCCGCGACCTCCAGCGCCTCGCCCGTCTCCCGCTCCAGCGAGCGGAGTTGATCGAACTCCGGGGCTGCGGCATCCAGTCGCCGCCCGGCTTCGGCACACCGTCCGACGATGCCGGCGAGGGCGTGCCGCCGGGCGGCCTCCTCCTCGGGGACCCCTTCGTCGTAGCGCAGCCGTATCGCGAACGCGGCGGACAACTCGCGCTCGGCCTCGTGCAGGGCCAGGACGAACGGTTCGACGGCCCGCGCCCCGAACCGGGCCTCCGCGAAGGCGAGTTCGTTGCGGCTGGTGCGGACGCAGTCGTCGGCCTGGACGAGTGCGGCACCGGCCTGGCGTTCCAGTACCGGGAGCGGGGTCACCGGGGGCCGGGGTGAGACCACACCGGGAGTCGTACGGGTACGGGCCCTACGGGTCCGGCGTACATACCCGTACCCCGCGAGTACACCCGCGCCGCCCACGGCGACGAGCGGCAGGACGAGATCGGCGGCGGAGGACGTCCCCTCGGCCTCCGGCCCGGCCGGGGCGGAGGCGGGCCCGGCCCGGGTGGCCGCAACCGGAACCTCCGCATTGATCGTCATCACCGGCAGCACCAGCCACACGACCCCGGCAGCCCCACCCAGCACGGCATGCGCCACCCGCACGGATATGTGGGAGGCCGGGCATCGCGGCCGGCCGCGTATCAGGGATGACGTCACATTTCGGAGCGTATGAGCAGGAATGCCGACGCGCGACCGGGGCGGGACGGGGGACGGCGCCGGGGGCGGCCGAGGCGAGAGGTGTACGGCTACGGGGAGGGGAGACGCGGCGATGGAGCACGCAGAGAGCACGGGCACGGGGAGGGACGCGGGTTCGGCGGACGTGGGGGAGGGGGACCCCGCGGTGCGGCCGGAAGCCGGAGGCGGAGCCGAGCCGGGGGAACCGGACACCGGCGGGCGCGGCGGGAGAAGGAAGTGGGTCCGCCGGACCCGCCGTACCGCCCTCGCGCTCGTGCTCCTCCTGGTCCTTCCCACCCTCGCCGCAGAGATCGCCCTGCGCGTGAACTACGCCGGCGACCCCGCCGACGGCACCCGCACCAGGAACCAGGACGCGATCTGGCTGGGCCACGCCTGGGTGGACGGGCGGAAGACCGATGCGGACGTCACCGCTCTGGCCCGCCGTCTGAAGGGCACCGGCATCCGTGACCTGTACGTCCATTCGGGGCCCCTGGAGCACGACGGCACCCTCCCCGAGGCGGACTACCCCAGAGCCACCTGGCTGATCGAGTCGGTCCACCGCGCACTGCCCGGCGTACGCGTCCAGGCCTGGCTGGGGGACAAGCTCGCCACCGAGAGCCCGGACGGCCTGCGGCTGCAGCGCGCGGCGACCCGTACCGCGATCGTCGCCTCCACCCGGCAGATCCTCGCCGCCGGCTTCGAGGGCGCCCACTTCGACCTGGAACCCCTGCACTCCGGCGACGACAACTACCTCGACCTGCTCGACAGACTGCACGAAGTCACCGAGTCCCGGAACGCCCGACTCTCCGTCGCCGCCCACCAGATCGACCCGCTCCCCGCCTTCCACTCCTTCTGGGGCACCGTCACCAACCACCCCAAGTGGTGGTCGCAGGCGTACTTCGGCCAGGTCGCCCGCCGCGTCGACCAGATCGCCGTCATGTCGTACGACACGATGCAGCCCCTGCAGAGCCTCTACGGCGGCTACGTCGCCCAGCAGACCTCGCTCGCCCTGGAGGTCACCCCGGACTCCACCGGCCTGCTCATGGGCCTGCCCTTCTTCCACGAGAACCGCTTCGGCCACCGGGGCGCCGCCGAGACCGTCCCCGCCGCCGTCCGGGGCGTACGCCTCGGCCTGTCCCGCACGGACGCGGACCGCGCGAACTTCGGTGTCGCCCTGTACGTGGACTTCGCGGCGACGGAGGCGGACTGGACGGCGTACCGGGAGGACTGGGTGCGTTGAGCGCGTGTCGGAGTTCGGTCAAAATACGGTGCCGTTCACAGCTGCGGATGCGATGATCCGTCACGTCCGGTGGGGGTGGGCGATGGTGTTGACATGGCTGGCCGCGGTGGCCTTGCTGCTGCTGGGGGCTCTCGGAGTCTTCACGGCGACGACCGGCTGGCTGCCGCCGATGGCGCGAGGCAGGATCGTACGGCCCGAGTTGTGGGGACTCGGTGCGCTGGCCGGGGCCCTGGGCATGGGGACGGCGATGTCCATGCAGTGGTGGGCGGACTCCCTGGTGATGGGCGACGTGGGCGGCGCGACGGCGTTGGCCCTGATCATCCTCGGCGGAGTACTGCAGTGGCGTGCGCAGCGCCCCAAAACCCTGTGACCGCCACCCGCAGGGAACTCACCCGCGACGACCTGGCACCGCTGGCCCGCGCCGCCCTCGCCCGCACCCCGACGGCCGTCACCCGCATCCGGGGCGGTTCGAAGAAGGGCGTCTACCGCCTCGCCTTCGAGGACCGTTCGACCGCCGTGGCCTACGTCTGGTCCCCGGACGAGGACCTCTGGGACGCCGGCCCCGGCGACCCCCGGGACCCCTTCTCCCACGCCTCCGGCCTGACCCTCTTCACGGCGGCGGCCGACCGTCTCGCCGCGGCCGGCATCCGCACGCCCCGGTTCCTGCACGCCGACCCCACCCACACCCACCTCCCCGCGGACGCGGCGCTCGTCGAGGACCTTCCGGGCGGCACCCTGGAGGACCTGCTGGAGGGCGACCCGGCCGCCGCACCGGAGGCGCTGGAGCGGATGGCGGCGCTCCTCGCCACCCTGCACAGCTGCACGGGCCCGCACTTCGGGAAGGTCGCGGTGGTCGACAACGGCGGTTTCTCGTACGGGAGTTCATGCGAGGAGATCGTCGTCGGGCGGGCCCTGAGCGACCTCGGCGAACTCATCGCCCGCGAACCCCGAGTCGCCGCCGTCCACAGCCAACTGACCGACGGACTGGGGGCATTGGCCGCGCAGGTCCGGCCCCGCACCTCGCCCCCCGCCCTCATCCACGGCGAACTCGGCCCCGACCACGTCCGCGTGACCGCCGACGGCGACCTCGCCCTCATCGACATCGAGGGCCTGCTGTACTTCGACGTCGAATGGGAGCATGTCTTCCTCCGCCTGCGCTTCGGCCACCACTACGACGCGCTGCGCAGCGCGCACCTGGACGAGGACCGGCTGCGTCTCTACCGCCTGGCCATGCATCTCTCCCTGGTGGCGGGCCCGTTGCGCCTCCTGGAGGTCGGTGACTTCGACGACCCCGCGTTCATGCGGGGCATCGCCGAGCACAACCTCGGCGAGGTGCTCACCCTCCTGCGGGACGCCTCCTGATCTTCGACCCCAGCCACACCAGCGGGTCGTACTTGCGGTCAACTGCCCGTTCCTTCAAGGGAATCAGCGCGTTGTCCGTGATGTGGATGCCCTCGGGGCAGACCTCGGTGCAGCACTTGGTGATGTTGCAGTAGCCGAGGCCGTGTTCGTCCTGGGCGGTCTTCTTGCGGTCCAGGCCGCTCTCCGAGGCCGCGTCCAGCGGGTGCATGTCCAACTCCGCGACCCGCATGAGGAATCGGGGTCCCGCGAACGCCGTCTTGTTCTCCTCGTGGTCGCGGACGACATGGCAGGTGTCCTGGCACAGGAAGCACTCGATGCACTTGCGGAACTCCTGCGAGCGGTCCACGTCCTCCTGCATCATCCGGTACTCGCCGGGAGCGACCCCCGCCGGCGGTACGAACGCCGGAACCTCCCTGGCCTTCTGGTAGTTGAAGCCGACGTCCGTCACCAGATCCCGTACGACCGGGAAGGCACGCAGCGGGGTGACCGTGATCGTCTCCTCGCGGGTGAACACCGACATACGGGTCATGCACATCAGCCGGGGCCGCCCGTTGATCTCCGCCGAGCACGAACCGCACTTGCCCGCCTTGCAGTTCCAGCGCACGGCGAGGTCGGAGGCCTGGGTGGCCTGGATGCGGTGGATGATGTCGAGGATCACCTCGCCGTCGTTGACCTCGACCTTGAAGTCCTCCAGGCCGCCGCCCTTGACGTCCCCCCGCCACACCTTGAAGCGGGCCTCGTAGCTGCTCACTCGTAGAGCTCCTCTTCGGCGAGGTACTTGACCAGCTCTTCCTTCTCGAAGAGGGCGAGCAGGTCGGCGCGGATGGGGTCGGTGGTCTCGCGGGTCAGGGTGATCTGGGCGGACACCGGGTCGGTGGCGCCCGACCCGCCCGTGGGGTCGGTGAGTCGGCAGATCAGGTTGATGCGGCGCCAGTCGCGGTTCATGCCGGGGTGGTCCTCGCGGGTGTGTCCGCCGCGCGACTCGGTGCGTTCCAGCGCGGCCCGCGCCACGCACTCGCTGACCAGCAGCATGTTCCGCAGGTCCAGGGCGAGATGCCAGCCGGGGTTGAACTGCCGGTGGCCCTCGACCCCGGCACGGCGTGCCCGTACCCGCAGGTCGGCCAGTTTCTCCAGCGCCTGCTCCATCTCGCCCTCGCGGCGGATGATGCCGACGAGGTCGTTCATGGTCTGCTGGAGTTCCTGGTGGAGGGTGTACGGGTTCTCCGGTGGGCGCCCGTTCTCCTTGCCGGGTTCGGGGCCCTCCGCCGAGAAGGGGCGCAGTGCCTCCGCCGCCGCCAGGTCCACCTCCGTGTCGTCGACCAGCGGGCGGCTGTCCGCCAGGTCGGCCGCGTGGTCCGCCGCGTGCCAGCCCGCCCTGCGGCCGAACACCAGCAGGTCGGACAGGGAGTTGCCGCCCAGCCGGTTGGAGCCGTGCATACCGCCGGCCACCTCACCGGCCGCGAACAGCCCCGGTACCCCGCGCGCTGCCGCCGTGTCCGAGTCGACGGCGATGCCGCCCATCACGTAGTGGCAGGTCGGGCCGACCTCCATCGGCTCCGCCGTGATGTCGACGTCGGCCAGTTCCTTGAACTGGTGGTACATGGAAGGGAGTCGGCGCCGGATCACCTCCGCCGGCATACGCGTCGACACGTCCAGGAAGACCCCGCCGTGCGGTGAGCCGCGGCCCGCCTTCACCTCGGAGTTGATGGCGCGGGCGACCTCGTCGCGGGGGAGCAGCTCGGGGGGACGGCGGTTGTGGTCCGGGTCCTCGTACCAGCGGTCGCCCTCCGCCTCCGACTCGGCGTACTTCTCCTTGAAGACGTCGGGGATGTAGTCGAACATGAACCGCTTGCCCTCGGAGTTCCGCAGCACTCCGCCGTCGCCGCGCACCGACTCGGTGACGAGGATGCCCTTCACGGAGGGCGGCCAGACCATGCCGGTCGGGTGGAACTGCACGAACTCCATGTTGAGGAGGGGCGCGCCCGCCAGCAGCGCCAGCGCGTGGCCGTCGCCCGTGTACTCCCACGAGTTGGACGTCACCTTGAAGGACTTGCCGATGCCGCCGGTCGCGATCACCACGGAGGGCGCTTCCAGGACGAGGAAACGGCCCGTCTCGCGCTCGTAGGCGAAGACCCCGGAGACCCGGCTGCCGTCCTTCAACACCCGTGTCACCGTGCATTCCTGATAGACCTTCAGGCGCGACTCGTACTCACCGGTCTCCTTGTGGTCCTCCTGCTGGAGCGACACGATCTTCTGCTGGAGCGTGCGGATCAGCTCAAGTCCCGTACGGTCGCCGACGTGCGCGAGGCGCGGGTACTCGTGGCCGCCGAAGTTGCGCTGGGAGATCCTGCCGTCCTTCGTACGGTCGAAGAGGGCGCCCCACGTCTCCAACTCCCAGACCCGGTCCGGGGCTTCCTTCGCGTGCAGCTCCGACATGCGCCACTGGTTGAGGAACTTGCCGCCGCGCAGGGTGTCGCGGAAGTGGACCTGCCAGTTGTCATGCTCGTTGACGTTGGCCATCGCCGCCGCGATGCCGCCCTCGGCCATTACCGTATGGGCCTTGCCGAACAGCGACTTGCAGATCACCGCCGTACGGGCACCGCGCTCGCGCGCCTCGATGGCGGCCCGCAGACCGGCGCCACCGGCACCGACCACGACGACGTCCCACTCCTGTCGCTCGACCACGGACATCAGAAGAACCTCGGATCGTTGAAAGCGCCGGAGGCGACCAGGTACACGTAGAAATCGGCAGCTGCCACGCTGATCAACGACGCCCAGGCGAGCTGCATGTGACGGTTGTTCAGCTGCCCCACGAACTTCCACGCCTTGTAGCGCACGGGATGCTTGGAGAAGTGCTTGAGCTTGCCGCCGACGATGTGCCGGCAGGAGTGGCAGGAGAGGGTGTACGCCCAGATCAGCACGATGTTGGCCACGAAGACGAGGGTGCCGAGGCCCATGTGGCCCCAGTGGTAGTGCTCGTCGCGGAAGGTCAGCACGGTGTCGTAGGTCAGGGTGCCCGCCACCAGGAGCGCCGCGTAGAAGAAGTACCGGTGGACGTTCTGCAGGATCAGCGGGAAGCGGGTCTCGCCGCTGTACTTCTTGTGCGGCTCGGCCACCGCGCAGGCCGGGGGCGAGGCCCAGAAGCCGCGGTAGTAGGCCTTGCGGTAGTAGTAGCAGGTCAGGCGGAAGCCGAGCGGGAAGATCAGGATGATGATGGCGGGCGAGATGCCCCACCAGCTCCCGAAGAGATCGGCGTTCGGGCCCGCGTGCATGGTTCTGCACCGCTCGGCGAGACAGGGCGAGTAGAACGGCGACACATAGGGCGCCGAGTAGTAGTTCGAGTCCGCGAAGGCGCGCCAGGTCGAGTAGACGACGAAGGCGAGCAGCCCGGCGGCGGTGACGGCCGGGGCCAGCCACCAGCGGTCGGTCCGCAGATGAGGGGCGTCGATGGCGGCGCGCGTACCGGTGCGTACGCCGCCGCCGTTCGGATGGGGTTCCGTACCAGTGGCCAACTCAGGACTCCGGTCGGTTCAGGGTGCGTGGCGGTCGTGGGCGCCGAGTCCTTCGTCGTCCGAGTCCGTCCACAGGGTGTTGTCGTAGGGGGTGTCGGGGATGGAGACGAGATCGGGGCGCCGGGGGCGCTCGATCCCTGGTGCGGCGTCGCGCAGCAGCGCGACGCTTTCGCGCAGACGGTCGGCGTCGGCCTTGACCCTGCGCATCTCCAGGCCGCCGCTGCCGAATTGATTCTCCAGCCGTCCCACCGACCTGAACAGGTCGTCGAGACAGCGCTGGACTGACGTCAGTTCGTCGTGCACGGACATGACGTGACCTCACTTCCGCGGGCGTCGGCCCTGGACGGCAACGTTCATGCGCCTGCGAGTGTTGCGCGCCACACCGGCCGGTGGGAAGCGGTGTGCACGGATTGGCCGGGGTGCGTTGGTGTGTACGGGGGCAGATTCGAACATTGCGCCGCACGGGTGGGCTTCCCGGCGCCCCTCGCCGTGTCGCCCCACAGGGCCGAACCGTTTCCTCTTCAGTGGCCGCATAGATCTGATCAGCTCCAAATACCACCAAAAGCGATCAGAAGCCCGCGGCTTACCGGAGGTAGCAGTGATGTCCCACGACGGCGTCGGACTGCGCGCGGTCATGCGCTCGGTCGCCTTCCTCACCGCGGGCGCGCTCGCGGTGCCCACCCTCTCGGCGTGCAGCTCCGAGGACGAGTCGGGCAAGCCGCTGGCCGCACAGGACATCGCGCCCGTCGCGCGTGACCTGATTGCCGACGGCGGCACCCTGCGCTGGGCCGTCGACGACGTGCCCGAGACCCTCAACGCATTCCAGTCGGACGCAGACGACGCCACCACCCGCGTCGCCCAGGCCGTCCTGCCCGCCATGTTCCGGCTCGACGCGCAGGGCCGCCCGCAGCGCGACGCCGACTACCTGGAGTCCGCGAAGGTCGTCGACACCTCGCCCAAGCAGGTCGTCCTCTACAAGCTCGACCAGCAGGCCGTGTGGAGCGACGGCCGCGAGATCGGCGCCGCCGACTTCGCCGCCCAGTGGCGCGCCCTGTCCGGCAAGGACTCCGCGTACTGGACCGCCCGCAACGCCGGCTACGACCGCATCGAGAAGATCGAGCGCGGCGCCAACGACCTGGAGGTCAAGGTCACCTTCAGCAGGCCGTACGCCGACTGGAAGTCACTGTTCTCGCCGCTGTACCCCAAGGACGTCATGGGCACCCCGGACGCCTTCAACGACGGGGCGCGCCGCAAGCTGAAGGTCACCGCCGGCGCGTTCGCGCTGCAGAAGGTCGACCGCAAGGACAAGGAGATCGTCCTCGCCCGCAACCCGCACTGGTGGGGCCGGCCCGCGAAGCTCTCCCAGCTCGTGCTGGCCGCCGTACCGCTGGACAAGCGGGCCGCCGCGCTCGCCGACGGCACGGTCGACCTGGCCGCGGTCGACCCCGCCGACGCGAGCCGGATCGCGCTCGCGGGCCGCGCCAGGGGCACCGGCACCCCGCTCCAGGGCGCGAGCGCGAGCGCCACGAGCGACACGGAGAGCAAGGACGAGAACAAGGGCGAGAGCCCCAAGGAGAAGAAGCTCAGCAAGAAGCAGCGCAAGGCGCTCGCCAAGTACCTGCGCCAGCAGGACGAGTTGCGTGCCTTCACCGTCCGCCGCTCCTTCGAACCCGCCTACACGCAGCTCGCCCTCAACGGCTCCGAGGGCCCCCTCGCCGACGAGCGCGTCCGGCGCGCGGTGGCCCGCGCACTCGACCGGAAGGCGCTCGCCAAGGTCGTCCTCACCCCGCTGGGCCTGCCCGCCGTGCCGGTCGGCAGCCACCTCGCGCTCTCCGGGCAGGCCGCGTACGCCGACAACAGCGGCGCGCTCGGCGACCACGACACCGTGGAGGCGCAGGCCCTGCTCGCCGACGCCGGCTGGGTACCCGGCGGACCCGTCAAGGACAAGGGCGAGAAGGCGGCCGGCGCCGAGGGCAAGAAGGGCAAGAAGGCCGACGACGAAGCTGCGTCCGAGGGCGGCTCCGACGGGCAGTACATCGTCGGCGAGGACAACAAGGACTCCCAGGACCACACCAAGAAGCACGGGCACGGCGACGAGGGCTCCAAGCACCTCGCCGACGGCAAGCAGTACGACGGCCGCAAGGTGAAGCAGGGCGGTGCGCCCGGCGCGTACGCACCGAAGGGCACGGCCGCCCCCGCCGGCACGAGGACCGGCACACTCGCCAAGGACGGCAAGCCGCTCACCCTGCGCTTCGTGCTTCCCTCCGGGACCGGCTCGGAGTCGCTGAGCGCGGTCGCCGACAGCATCTCCCGGATGCTGGAGAAGGTCGGCATCCGCACGGAGATCACCAAGGTCTCCGACGACAGCTACTTCAAGGACCACATCGCGTCCGGCCAGTACGACCTCGCCCTCTACTCCTGGCCCGCGTCCGCCTTCCCCGCCACCGACGCCCGCCCGATCTTCGCCAAGCCGGTCCCGGCCGCCGACGGCTCCCTGAACGTCGAGCAGAACTACACCCGCGTCGGCACCGACCAGGTCGACCAGCTCTTCGACCAGGCCGTCTCCACCCTCGACGAGGACGAGTCCGCCGCCCTGGTCCGCAAGGCCGACGCCCGCATCTGGGCGGCGGCCGGCTCCATCCCCCTCTACCAGCGCCCCCAGCTCACCGCCGCCCGCAGGACCGTCGTCAACGCGGGCTCCTTCGGCTTCCAGACGCCGGTGTACGAGGACATGGGGTTCCTGAAGAAGGGGGCGAAGGTGTCGGCGAGTCCGTCGTCCGGCAGCTGATCGGGCCGGAAGCCTCTGGACCGCCTCAAGTCCCTTGCCCCGCCCGCTGTGCTCAGTCAGAGTGACATGCCTGATCACAGCGGGTTTTCACGAGGACAACGGGGTGGCCGTGTACGGGGGAACGCGACGGATGTCGGCCGTGGGTTTCGCGCTCGCGGCGCTGCTCGCCGGGGCCGTGGGATGTACGAGCGGGTCCGGTGACGCAGGGAAGAAGAGCGACGGCGCGACGGCCGGCACCAAGGGGGCGCAGCCCGCGGTCGCCGACAGGGCGTGTGCGAACGGCACCTACACCTGGACCAACATCGAGAAGCCGACGCGGCTGCTCGGCGTCTCGGACGTGGAGACGCTGGGCAAGGGCGGCGGCACACTGAAGCACAAGGTGCGCCGACTGGCCACGGTCCGGATCGCGGTGCAGGCCGGGAGCAGTGCCCCGGCGGCGAAGGAGATCCTCATCTCCCTGGGAAAGAAGACCGGCGTGATCGACTCCGACGACGATGTGAGCGGGTTCACGGACGTCGGCGGAAAGGGACCGGAACTGAACGACGGCGGCGCGGCGCCGGAAGGGTCCGGGCGGTTCGTGCAGTACGCCGCCGTGCGCGTCGTGGAGGCGGACTTCCGTTACACCTGCCCCGGAGGCAGGACCACCTTCGGCCACGCGGAGAGTTGGAGCGTCTCGATCGACGGCCTCCTCGAATGCGACACCGGGACCGGCAACGCCACAGCTCGTGAGGCCGCCCGCCTCTCCTGCGGCGCGGACTCGACCGCCGCGAAGGCCGCCTGACCCCACCCTCCGCGGGCCTTCGCCGGGCCTGCGGAGGCCCCTTCCCCGTACGCCACGTACGATGGGGTAAGGCCGTGGCGTGTCCAGCCCGGCAGGGTCCGCGTAGCACTGACGTACGCGCAGGCCTTCCTCACTCTCCGGGAGTACGCCGCAATATGGCCACGCGCCACGACATCCGCAACGTCGCCATCGTCGCCCACGTCGACCACGGGAAGACGACCCTCGTCGACGCCATGCTGAAGCAGGCCGGTGCCTTCGCCGCGCACGCCGCCGAGTCGCTCGACGACCGAATGATGGACTCGAACGATCTGGAGCGTGAGAAGGGCATCACGATCCTGGCCAAGAACACGGCCGTGAAGTACCACCCCAAGGATGGCAGCGATGTCATCACCATCAACATCATCGACACCCCGGGCCACGCCGACTTCGGTGGCGAGGTCGAGCGCGGTCTGTCGATGGTGGACGCGGTGGTGCTGCTCGTCGACGCCTCCGAGGGCCCGCTGCCGCAGACCCGCTTCGTGCTGCGCAAGGCGCTCCAGCAGCGCCTGCCCGTCATCCTCTGCATCAACAAGACGGACCGCCCGGACTCCCGGATCGACGAGGTCGTCAACGAGACCTACGACCTCTTCCTGGACCTGGACGCGGACGAGGAGCAGATCGAGTTCCCGATCGTCTACGCGTGTGCGCGTGACGGCGTCGCCTCGCTGACCAAGCCGGAGAACGGCACGGTCCCGCAGGACAGCGACAACCTGGAGCCCTTCTTCTCCACGATCCTGTCGCACGTCCCGGCCCCCCAGTTCGACGAGGCCGCCCCCCTCCAGGCGCACGTCACGAACCTGGACGCGGACAACTTCCTCGGCCGTATCGCGCTGCTCCGTGTCGAGCAGGGCGAGCTGCGCAAGGGCCAGACCGTCACGTGGATCAAGCGCGACGGCACCATGTCCAACGTGCGCATCACCGAGCTGCTGATGACCGAGGCGCTCACCCGCAAGCCGGCCGAGATGGCGGGCCCGGGTGACATCTGCGCGGTCGCCGGTATCCCGGACATCATGATCGGCGAGACCCTCGCCGACCCGGAGAACCCGATCGCGCTGCCGCTGATCACGGTCGACGAGCCGGCGATCTCCATGACCATCGGTACGAACACCTCACCGCTGGTCGGCCGCGGCGGCACCGGCAAGGGCGCCTCCGCGAAGGCGGCCGTCAAGGACCGCAAGGTCACCGCCCGTCAGGTCAAGGACCGTCTCGACCGCGAGCTGATCGGTAACGTCTCGCTGCGCGTCCTCGACACCGAGCGTCCCGACGCCTGGGAGGTGCAGGGCCGCGGTGAGCTGGCGCTGGCCATCCTGGTCGAGCAGATGCGCCGCGAGGGCTTCGAGCTGACCATCGGCAAGCCGCAGGTCGTCACGCAGATCATCGACGGCAAGGTGCACGAGCCGGTCGAGCGCATGACGATCGACGTGCCCGAGGAGCACATGGGCGCGGTCACGCAGCTCATGGGCGTCCGCAAGGGCCGGATGGACAACATGTCCAACCACGGCTCCGGCTGGGTCCGCCTTGAGTTCGTCGTACCGTCCCGCGGTCTCATCGGCTTCCGTACCGAGTTCCTGACCGGTACCCGCGGCACGGGCATCGCCCACTCCATCCACGAGGGCCACGAGCCGTGGTTCGGTGTGCTGACGACCCGCAACAACGGTTCGCTGGTCGCCGACCGCGCCGGTGCCGTCACCGCGTTCGCGATGACGAACCTCCAGGAGCGCGGTGTGCTGTTCACCGACCCCGGCACCGAGGTGTACGAGGGCATGATCGTCGGCGAGAACTCGCGCGCCGACGACATGGACGTGAACATCACCAAGGAGAAGAAGCTCACCAACATGCGCTCGGCCGCCGCCGACTCGTTCGAGGCGATCGTGCCGCCGCGCAAGCTCTCCCTGGAGCAGTCCCTGGAGTTCTGCCGCGACGACGAGTGCGTCGAGGTGACCCCGGAGGCCGTCCGTATCCGCAAGGTCGTCCTCGACCAGAAGGAGCGCGGCCGCTCCGCGAGCCGCGCCAAGCACGCCTGACGCACACCAGTACAGCCCAACTGAGCCCGGGCGCCCCCGACTTGAGGGTGACCGGGCTCAGTGCGTGGGCCGCGCCACGGTGATGATCTCGGGACTCGCGGGTGTGAGCGGGCCCCGCTCCCAGTCGCCGTACTGCTCGGCGACCGTCAGCCCGGCCCCGGCGAGGAACCCCGACAGGGCGGCACCGTCCAGGAACCGCAGGGTCGACCGGCTGACCTGGGGCTGCGCCCAACGCCCGCCCTCGAAGGTCTCGGTGAACGTCACCCGGTCCTCCGCGGCCGACACGCTCTCCACCTCGTGCCACACCCGTACGACACCGCCGTCCGGGCCGGTGAACCGGCGCACCTGGTCGGGCGTCCAGGTCCCCCAGGCACGGGCCGCCGGGTTCCGGGTCTCGAACACGAACCGCCCGCCGGGTGCGAGAGCGGCCCGCACCGCACCCAGCGCCAGGCGCAACTCCTCGTCCAGAAGCAGGACTTGGAAGGCGTGCCCGGTCATCACGACGAGATCGAACTCGCCGCGCCAGGTCATGGTCCGCGACTCCCCGAGCACCCACTCGACACCGGGTTCCCGTCGGCGCGCCTGAACCAGCATGGCGGCGGCGGGATCGACCCCCGTCAACCGCCCGCGATGTCCCGCGCGACGGGCCCGGTGCAGCAACTTCCCGGTACCGCAGCCCACATCGAGCACGGCCCGCGCGGACATCACCAGGTCCAGATAGAAATCGTCCCCCGCACCCCACGGATTGAGACCGTCGTACAACTCGGCAAGCGACATGTCCCCGAATGACCGATCCACCACCGATTCAGCCTGTCACACCCACCTCACCGGTATGCACGGGCGGCCCGCATTCTTGACGGGTTCTCAACTGCGCGGGAGGCGGAGAGTGTTGTTGCGCCACATCGAGTTGCGGCTCGCGGACCTGGGGCGGGCGGCCCCGCAGTGGGGGTGGCTCCTGGAGCGCCTCGGCTGCGAGCCGTACCAGAACCGGCCGGCGGGACGGAGTTGGCGGATGGGGGAGACGCACGTCGTGATCGAGCAGTCACCGGCGCTGCGCCCGGCCACCGCCCACGACCGGATGCGGCCGGGACTGAACCACCTGGCCTTCCATGTCCGCGGCGGCCGCGCCGAACTGGACGCCTTGGTGGAAGCGGCCCCCCGGCATGGCTGGACTTCGATGTTCCCGGAGCGGTATCCGCACGCGGGTGGTCCGGATCACTGTGCCGCCTGTCTGGAGAACGGGGACGGCTTCGAGGCCGGGTTGGTGGCGGGCGGGATATGAGGTGGAGGTGTGGCCGAATAAAGGGTTATCCCTTGTCCTGGTCAGGAATCCGCACAGGCCGACCGATCCGCACTACTCTGCCGTTGGCGTGATCCTGTCCATGTCCTGTCCGGTGCCGTTGAAGGCCTTGGACGTGCGGGCGTGTTGATTGCACAGCGGTGGTTGAACCGCAACTGGATTTTCACGCGCTCCGCGTTCGGCATGCGGACATTCAAGCCCGATAAATATGTAACAAGTCCGTTTCGCAGGGATCTTTCACCAAACCCTTTGTCCGGATTTTGGAAGATGTACGCGTCAGGTGTGATCGAACCGAGACCTTGTGAATATGGTTCGGTCCCGCCTCATGGCAGATAGTTAGGCGCGTAGAGCTCGGATCACGGGTCACTCGCTGTAGGCGGCGACTCATCGAGCGCGGGGAGCACTTGACCATTTCAGGCACCGGTGACGGTGATGTGTCATGCGCTCCCCCATGTGGTGAACCATTGGACTCATGAGGAGGAGCCCCCATGCGTGGTGCCAAGAGCGCCAAGTGGGTTGCGATAGCCGCAGTTGTGGCGCTGGGCGCAACGGCCTGTGGCGGCGGCGGTGACGACAACAGCTCCGGCGGCAGCAAGGGCAACGGCGTCATCTCGGTGGAGATCGGCGAACCGCAGAACAGCCTGGTTCCGAGCAACACGTACGAGACCGAGGGCGGCCAGGTCATCAACGCCCTCTTCACGGGGCTGACCAAGCTTGACGCCGACAACAAGGTCGTCAACGCCATGGCGGAGTCGATCGAGTCCAAGGACAACAAGGTCTGGACGATCAAGCTGAAGTCTGGCTACACCTTCCACAACGGGGAGAAGGTGACCGCCCAGTCCTTCGCCGACGCGTGGAACTACGGCGCGAACCAGACCAACGCCCAGCAGACCAATCCGCTGTTCAGCCACATCGCGGGCTACGCGGACCTCAACCCGGGCGAGGGCAAGAAGCCCACGACCGACAAGCTGTCCGGTCTGAAGGTGGTCGACGACAGCACCCTCCAGGTCACCCTGAACGGTGCGTTCTCGGCCTTCCCCTCGCAGCTCTCGTTCACCGCCTTCGTGCCGCTGCCCAAGGCGTTCTTCAAGGACCCGAAGGCCTTCGGCGAGGCCCCGATCGGCAACGGCCCGTTCAAGATGAGCGGTAAGTTCAAGCACAACCAGGAAATTGACACCGTCAAGTACGACAAGTTCCCGGACGCCTCGAAGATCGAGGTCAAGGGTGTCAACTTCAAGATCTACTCGAACCAGGACACCGCGTACAAGGACCTCGTCGCCGGCAACCTCGACAGCCTGCTGACGATCCCGACCTCGGGCCTGCCGACGTACCACAAGGACCTGAACGGCCGTTACATCGACGAGGCCGACTCGGCCGTCGGTTACATCGGCTTCCCGATCAAGTACAACAAGGCCTTCCAGAACGCGGACCTCCGCAAGGCCATCTCGATGTCGATCGACCGCGCGACGATCTCGTCGAAGATCTTCCTCGGCGCCCGTACGCCCGCGGACGACTACATCAGCCCCATCATCGACGGCTACCGCAAGGGCGCCTGTGGTGAGGCCTGCACGTACAACCCGAGCGCGGCCAAGGAGCTCTACAAGAAGAGCGGCGGCCTGCCGGGCAACACGCTGGAGATCGGCTACAACGCGGACGGCGGCCACAAGGAGTGGGTCGAGGCCGTGTCGAACCAGATCCAGCAGGCTCTCGGCATCAAGGTGACGGCCAAGCCGTTCGAGCAGTTCCAGACCATCCTGAACGACCTGGACGCCAAGAAGTACCAGGGCGCGTTCCGTATGGCGTGGAGCATGGACTACCCGGACATGGAGGACTACCTCCGTCCGGTCTTCTCGAAGGAAGCCATCGCCAACGGCTCCAACTACTCGGGCTACACGAACGAGACGTTCGAGAAGCTGCTCGTCCAGGGCGACCAGGCCCCGACGCACGAGGAAGCCATCAAGAAGTACCAGGCGGCGGACGACGTCCTGCTCAAGGACCTGCCGTACATCCCGGTGTACTTCTACACGATGAACGCGGGCTTCAGCGACAAGATCAAGTCGATGAAGGTCGCCGGTCACCAGATCCTGTGGGACACGGTCAAGCTCAGCTGAACCGGTTCTGAGCAGTTCTGACACAGCAGTACGGGGTGAGCAGGGGGAGGAATAGCCTTCCCCTGCTCACTTCTGCTGCCGTCTCCCGTCCGACCGTGCCCTCCCCCCGGCCGCGGTCGGGTCGAGCACCCCCCTCTGGAGCACCCATGGGCCGATACGTCGCCCGCCGTCTCCTACAGGTGATCCCTGTGGTGATAGGCGTCACGTTCATCATTTTCTGCCTGGTCTTCGCTCTGCCCGGCGATCCGATCCAGGCATTGGCCGGCGACAAGCGCGCCGACCCCAACATCGCGGCGATCCTCCGCGCGCACTACCACCTCAACGAGCCGCTGTACCAGCAGTACTGGCACTACATCAGTGGTGTCCTCACCGGCGACCTCGGTGAGACCTACAACGGGCGTGCCATCTCCGACATCGTCTCCGAGCGCTTCCCCGTCACGGTGAAGCTGGGCCTGACGTCCTTCGCGCTCGAAGCCGTGATCGGCATCGTCGCCGGTATCTTCTCCGCCCTGAAGAAGGGCAAGTTCATCGACAACGTCGTGCTGGTCTCGACGCTGGTCCTGATCTCGATCCCGGTCTTCGTGCTCGGCTCCGTGCTGCAGCTGGAGTTCGGTGTGAACCTCAAGATCACACCGGTCGCCGGCATCGAACACGGCTGGCCGCAGAGCTACATCCTCCCGGCCGTCGTGCTCGCCTCGACGTCGATGGCGTACATCGCCCGACTCGTCCGTACGAGCATGATGGAGTCGGTCCGTGCCGACTACGTCCGTACGGCGATCGCCAAGGGCCTTCCGACGCGGCGGGTGATCGGTGTGCACGCGATGCGCAACTCCCTGATCCCGGTCGTCACCTTCCTGGGCTTCGACCTGGGCGCGCTCATGGGCGGCGCCATCATCACCGAGCGCGTGTTCAACATGCCCGGCATCGGCGGTCAGTTGGCCCAGTCCGTCTATCTGCGCGAGCGGCCCGTCGTGGTCGGTCTGGTGACCCTCCTGGTACTGATCTACCTGGTCGCCAACCTCCTCGTAGACCTGCTGTATGCCGTGCTCGACCCGAGGATCCGTTATGAGTGAGAAGACGATAGAAAGGCCCACCACCGACGAGGCCGCCATCGCCAAGGAGATCGAGGCGGAGGAGAAGGCGGCGGCCCGGCAGGCGAGCCTGCTCAGGGACGGCTGGGCGGATCTGCGCAAGCGGCCCCTGTTCATCGTGACCTCGTTGATCATCCTGATCCTGCTCGCGCTGGCGATCGCACCGAGTCTGTTCACGGCGCGCTCCCCGTTCTCCGACGGCTTCTGCCAGCTGCAGAACTCCATGACCGGGCCCTCGTCCGGGCACCTGTTCGGCTACGACGTCCAGGGCTGCGACATCTACACGCGGACCGTCTACGGCACCCGCAACTCGGTCGTCGTCGGTGTCGTGACCACCACCGTCACCACGCTGATCGGTGGTCTGGTGGGCATGCTCGCCGGTCTCATCGGCGGCTGGGCCGACGCGCTGCTGTCCCGTATCACCGAGGTGTTCGCGGGTCTGCCGCTCATCATCGGCGGTCTTCTCATCATGTCCATCTGGGGCGGCGGCGACGTCTGGTCGGTGTCGCTCATCATGGCGATCCTCGGCTGGCCGCAGGTCTTCCGGATCATGCGCGGCGAGGTCATCGCCAACAAGTACAACGACTACGTGACGGCCGCCCGGGCCCTGGGCGCGGGATCGTGGCGAATAGCGTTCCGGCACATCCTGCCGAACACACTCGCCCCGGTCATCGTCATCACCACCATGAACCTCGGTGTGTACATCAGCGCCGAGGCCGCCCTGTCCTACCTGGGCATCGGCATCCAGTACCCCAACATCTCCTGGGGCGTGATGATCAGCGACGCCCAGGACAGGTTCCTGACCTCGCCGCACGCGCTGATGTTCCCGGCCGGTGCCCTGAGCATCACGGTCCTGGCCTTCATCATGCTCGGCGACGTGGTTCGCGACGCCTTCGATCCCAAGATGCGCTGAGGGAGGCGTACGTGACCATCATCGACCCGACGGACGCCGTTCCGGCCCAGCGCCCCGGCGACCACGACAACACCGGCCCACTGCTCGAAGTGCGCGATCTGCACGTCGAGTTCCAGACCCGCGAGGGTGTGGTCAAGGCCGTCAACGGCGTCAACTACACCGTGGACTCCGGAGAGACGCTCGCCGTGCTCGGCGAGTCCGGCTCCGGCAAGTCCGTGACCGCGCAGGCGATCATGGGCATCCTGGACATGCCGCCCGCCCGGATCCCGCAGGGGGAGATCCGTTTCTACGGCCAGGACATGCTGACCATGGGCGCCGAGGAGCGGCGCAAGCTGCGCGGCGCCCGGATCGCGATGATCTTCCAGGACGCGCTCTCCTCGCTCAACCCCGTGCTCAGTGTGGGGTTCCAGCTCGGCGAGATGTTCCGGGTGCACCAGGGCATGTCCCGCAAGGAGGCCAAGGCCAAGTCCATCGAGCTGATGGACCGGGTGAAGATTCCGGCCGCCGCGGCGCGGGTGAACGACTACCCGCACCAGTTCTCCGGCGGTATGCGCCAGCGCATCATGATCGCGATGGCGCTCGCCCTGGAGCCCGACCTGATCATCGCCGACGAGCCGACCACGGCCCTCGACGTGACGGTGCAGGCCCAGGTCATGGACCTGCTCGCGGAGTTGCAGCGCGAGTACCGGATGGGGCTCATCCTCATCACCCACGACCTCGGTGTGGTCGCGGACGTCGCCGACAAGATCGCGGTGATGTACGCGGGCCGCATCGTCGAGACGGCACCGGTGCACGAGCTGTACAAGCGCCCGGCGCACCCCTACACCCGGGGTCTGCTGGACTCCATCCCGCGCCTGGACCAGAAGGGCCAGGAGCTCTACGCGATCCAGGGCCTGCCGCCCAACCTGCTGAAGGTACCGGCGGGTTGTGCCTTCAACCCGCGCTGCGACAAGGCGCAGGACATCTGCCGTACGGAGTTCCCGCCGCTGGTCCCGGTGACCGAGGCGGACGGAACGGAACTGCCCGGCCGCGCCAGCGCGTGCCACTTCTGGAAGGAGACGATCCATGGCTGACCCGACCAAGGCCGACGAGCCCCAGGACGCGATGCCCAACGTCTCCGAGGTCGAGGTGGCGGAGGTGCACTCGGAGGAGGAGGCGGTCGCCGCTCTCGACGCGACGGTCGAGCGGGGCGAGCCGATCCTCCAGGTGCGCAACCTGGTCAAACACTTCCCGCTGACCCAGGGGATCGTGATCAAACGCCAGATCGGCGCGGTGAAAGCCGTCGACGGTGTCTCCTTCGACCTGCACCAGGGCGAGACCCTGGGCATCGTGGGCGAGTCCGGCTGCGGCAAGTCGACGGTCGCCAAGCTCCTGATGAGCCTGGAGACGGCGACGGCCGGCGAGGTCTTCTACAAGGGCCAGGACATCACCAGGCTGTCCGGCAGGGCCCTCAAGGCCGTCCGCCGGAACATCCAGATGATCTTCCAGGATCCGTACACCTCGCTCAACCCCCGTATGACGGTGGGCGACATCATCGGCGAGCCCTTCGACATCCACCCCGAGGTGGCACCGAAGGGCGACCGTCGCCGCAAGGTGAAGGACCTCCTGGACGTCGTAGGACTCAACCCGGAGTACATCAACCGCTACCCGCACCAGTTCTCGGGCGGCCAGCGCCAGCGCATCGGCATCGCCCGCGGCCTCGCGCTCAACCCCGAGATCATCATCTGCGACGAGCCGGTCTCCGCGCTCGACGTGTCGGTGCAGGCACAGGTCATCAACCTGATGGCGCGACTGCAGGACGAGTTCAACCTCTCCTACATCTTCATCGCGCACGACCTGTCCATCGTCCGGCACATCTCGGACCGGGTGGGCGTGATGTACCTCGGCAAGATGGCCGAGGTCGGCACCGACGAGCAGATCTACGAGTACCCGACGCACCCCTACACCCAGGCGCTGCTGTCGGCCGTTCCCGTACCGGACCCGGAGGCCCGCGAGCACCGCGACCGGATCATCCTCACCGGTGACGTGCCCTCCCCGGCCAACCCGCCGTCCGGCTGCCGCTTCCGCACCCGCTGCTGGAAGGCCCAGGACAAGTGCGCCCAGGAGGAGCCGCTGCTCGCGATCCCGGAGCGCTTCAAGGACTCCGACACCCCGGCGGCCCACGAGTCGGCGTGCCACTTCGCCGAGGTCAAGGACGTGGTCCACGCGGCCTGATCCCTACGGCCACGCTTCCGCCGCCCAGGTTCCCGGTACCGTCCGACGGTGCCGGGAACCGGCGTTTCCGCACGGTTCACACGGCGGGGTCGGGCACCCGTGCCCAGTGACAGGCCACCTGCGCGTCGCCTCCGCCGCCCAGTACCTCCAGGTCCTCGGTACGGCACCGGTGCGCCACCCCCGCCCGCTCAGCCTCCCCGCTCGCCAGGATCTGGCAGCGCACCCGGAACCGGCAGCCGCTCGGAATGCGGGACGGGTCCGGGGGCTCGCCGGACAGCACCACGGGAGCGCCCGGCGCCTCCGGCAGCACCGACAACAGCGCCTGGGTGTACGGGTGTCGGGGTGCTGTCAGCACCTGCTCGGCGTCCCCCGTCTCCACGATCCGGCCCAGGTACATCACCGCGACCCGGTCGGCGATGTTCCATGCCAGCCCCAGGTCGTGGGTCACCACCAGTGCGGCCAGGCCGAGTTCGGTGCGCAGTCGCAGCAGCAGGGCCAGGATCTCGCCGCGCACGGAGGCGTCCAGGGAGGCCACCGGCTCGTCGGCGACGAGGAGTTCGGGTTCCAGGACGAGGGCACCGGCGATCACCACGCGCTGCCGCTGACCGCCGGACAGCTCGTGCGGATAGCGCAGGAAGAACCGCTCGGGCGGCCGGAGCCCGGCCCGGCTCAACGCCCGTGCGACCACGGCCTGTTCGTCACCGACGCCCCCGTGGATGCGCAGCCCCTCGGCCACCGCGTCGTACACCGTGTGCCGTGGGTTGAGCGACCCGCTCGGGTCCTGGAGGACGAGCTGCACCCGTCGGCGATAGGCCTTGAGGGCCCGTGAGGAGTACTGCAGGGGCTTTCCGTCGAAGGTGACCCGCCCCCCGGTCGGCGGCACCAGCCCGAGCAGCGAGCGGGCCAGCGTCGTCTTCCCGCACCCGGACTCACCGACGAGGGCGACGACTTCCCCCGGCCGGATGTCGAGGTCGACCCCGTCCACGGCCCGGGCGGGCGCACCGCCGCGCCGCCCCGGGAAGG
Organism: Streptomyces sp. NPDC050549; assembly: GCF_040655035.1. NCBI lineage: Bacteria > Bacillati > Actinomycetota > Actinomycetes > Kitasatosporales > Streptomycetaceae > Streptomyces > Streptomyces sp. NPDC050549. The sequence goes on along the minus strand of NZ_JBFAJD010000009.1, from coordinate 94,926 downwards.
CCACGTGCAGTCCTTGCGCGCTGAGCAGGGGCGCCGCCGGTGTTGTCATGACGCGCTCCTGGTGTCGCTGGGTGGGGCGGCTGGGTCTGGTGTGTTCTCGGGGCTGGGGCTGGGGCTGGGGCCGGGGTTGTCGGTGCTCTCGGCCTGCGTGGCGGCCGGAGCGGAGTTGGAGCCCTCCGCACGCTCCGCAGCCCGACCCGTCGTCATGCCTTCGGTGGGGTCGATGGGGTCGGTGGGTTCGGCAGATCGGGCCGGTTCGGCAGATCCGGCAGATCCGGCAGATCCGGCAGATCCGGCCGGTCCGGTCGGTTTGGCTTGTCCGGTGGGTCTGGCAGATCCGGTGGGTTCCGCGGATCCGGCGGACCCGCCCCGCCGTCCCTGCTCGTCAGGCCCGCTCGGCCCGCCCCGCCTGGCGGACCCGGCGGTCCAGCCGGACCGAGCCAACTCGACCTCCGGCCCCGTGCCGACCTCCGGCCCCGTGTCGACGGCCAACTCCGTTACGCCGGCAGCCGGTTCCGGCACACCGGCACCCCGTACCACCACCCCGGCAACACCCGCAGGTACATGGACACAGGCGGCCTTCCGCCCCTGGCCGGCCTCCCGCAGGAACTGGTCGTCGGTCGCGCAGGCCGCCAGCGCCTCCGCGCAGCGCGGATGAAAGGCGCAGCCGGACGGCAGGTCCGAGGGGTCGGGCGGGTCGCCGGCCAGGCCGCGTGGGGCGAAGCGGGACGCCGGGTCGCCGATGTGCGGGAAGGAGGCCGACAGGGCCTTGGCGTAGGGGTGGAGGGCGTTCTCGTAGACCTGCCGGGCGGGGCCCTCCTCGATCACGCGGCCCGCGTACATGACGACCAGGCGGTCGCAGCTGTCCGCGAGGACCGCGAGGTCGTGGCTGATCATGATCAGGCCCACGTCCTGGTCGGTGACGAGGCCTTGAATCAGGTCGAGGATCTGGGCCTGGATCATCACGTCGAGTGCCGTGGTGGGCTCGTCGGCGATGATCAGCTGCGGATCGCAGGCGAGCGCCATGGCGATCATGACGCGTTGCCGCTGGCCGCCGGAGAGTTCGTGCGGGTACGCGGTCGCGCGGGCGGCCGGCAGCCCGGCCTGTTCCAGGAGTTCCCCGGCCCGCCGTTTGGCCTGTGCCGCCGTCGCGCCCTGGTGCAGCAGCACCGGTTCCGCGATCTGGTCGCCGATGCGGTGCACGGGGTTGAGGGAGTGCATGGCGCCCTGGAAGACGATCGAGGCACCGGCCCAGCGGACCGCCCGCACCCGCCCCCACCGCATCGTCAGCACGTCCTCGCCGTTCAGCAGGATCTCCCCGGAGACCCGCGTCCCTTGCGGCAGCAGCCGTAGCAGCGCGAGCGCGAGGGTGGACTTGCCGGAGCCCGATTCGCCTGCCACGCCCACTTTCTGACCCGCCGTCAGGGACAGGTCTACGCCCCGCACGGCTGCGATGCCGCCGGGGTAGGTCACTTCCAGGTTCCGGACCTCCAGGAGAGTCAACCCGCCACCCCCAGCCGGGGGTTGAGGACGGACTCCACCGCGCGCCCGCACAGTGTGAACGCCATCGCGACCACGGCGATCGCGATGCCCGGCGGTACCAGGTACCACCAGTCGCCGGCGCTGACCGCGCCCGCCTCCCGGGCGTCCTGGAGCAGCCCGCCCCACGACACCACCGTCGGATCGCCGAGCCCCAGGAAGGCGAGGGTCGCCTCGGCGAGGATCGAGGAGGAGACCATCAGTGTCGTCTGCGCCAGGACCAGCGGCATCACGTTGGGCAGCACGTGCCGGGACATCACGTGCCAGTGCCCGCCGCCGAGCGCCCGGGCCCGTTCGATGTACGGCCGTGACTCCACCGCCAGCGTCTGCGCCCGCACCAGCCGGGCCGTGGTCGGCCAGGTGGTCACGCCGATCGCCAGGATCACCGTCCCCAGGGAACGGGACATGACGGTGGCCAGCGCGATGGCGAGCACCAGCGTCGGCATGACCAGGAACCAGTCGGTGATCCGCATCAGCACGGTCCCGTACGCGCCCCGGAAGTGCCCGGCCGTGATCCCGACCACCGCGCCGATCGCCACGGACAGCACCGCCGCGAGCAGCCCGACGAGCAGCGAGACCCGCGCGCCCCAGATGACGAGCCCCAGCAGGTTGCGGCCGAACTGGTCCGTGCCCAGCGGGAATTGGGTGCTCGGGCTCTCCAGGGGCCCTCCGGGTGCGTCGGTCACGCTCGACACGTCGGAGCCGACCGTCAGCGGCGCGGTGAGCGCGACCAGCGCGAACAGGCCGAGCGCGGCCAGCCCGACCAGTCCGGCGCGGTGGGTGCGGTACCGCGCCCAGAACCGTACGGCGGACCGGCGGCGGCGCTGCCGGGCGAGCGCGCGCGGGCCGGCCGGGGCCGCCGGGGGAGTGGTCTCGGCGGCCGGGGGAGTGGCCTCGGTCGTCATCGGCCCACCCGGGGGTCGAGCAGCGGATAGACGAGGTCTGCCAGTGTGTTCATGACGATCACCGCCGCGGCGAAGAAGAGGAACAGGCCCTGGACCAGGGGCAGATCGGGCACGCTGAGGGCCTGGTAGAACAGGCCGCCCAGGCCGGGCCAGGAGAAGACCGTCTCCACCAGGATCACGCCCGCGACCGTACGGCCGAGGTTGACGAAGACGAGGGTGACGGTGGGCAGCAGTGCGTTCGGGACCGCGTGGCGGCGCCGGACCAGGTCGTCCCGAAGCCCTTTGGCCCGCGCGGTCGTCAGATAGTCGCTGCCCATCTCGTCGAGCAGTGCGGAGCGGGTGACCAGCAGGGTCTGCCCGTACTCGACCGCCACCAGGGTGACCACGGGCAGGACGAGATGGTGGGCCACGTCCAGCACGTACGCGAAGCCCTCCTTGCCGCCCGACTCCATGCCGCCGGTCGGGAAGAGCCCGGGGATCGGTCCCACGCCCACGGAGAACACGATGATCAGCAGCAGGCCGAGCCAGAACGACGGGACGGAGTAGAGGGTCAGCGCCAGACCGGTGTTGAGCCGGTCCGAGAGGCTGCCGTTGCGCCATGCCGACCTGGTGCCGAGGAACATGCCGAGCGCGGTGTACAGCACGAAGGCGGTGCCGGTGAGCAGCAGGGTGTTCGGCAGCGCCTCGGTGATCTTGTCGATGACGGGCGCCCGGAACTGGTACGACGTCCCGAGGTCGCCGGTGAGCGCCTTGCCGCAGTAGTCGGTGAACTGCTCCCACAGTGGCAGGTCGAGCCCGAACTCCCGGCGGTACTCCGCCAGTTGGGCGGTGGAGATCGGCCGGCCGCCGGTCATGGTCTTGACCGGGTCGCCCGGGATCAGCCGGAACAGGAAGAACCCGGTGACCAGCACGGCCAGCAGCGAGACGACGGCGCCGCCCAGTTTGCCGCCGACGTAGCGGACGTAACCGGACCGGGTGCCCGCTCCCGGCCCGGCCGTCTCCTCCACCGGCACCGATGTGACGTCAGCGGCCATGAACGGCCGTCCCGCGCGCGGCTGTTGAGGATCCGTGCACCGGCTACTCCCGGTCCTCGGCGGTGGCCCGGCGCCGCAGCGCGAACAGCACCACCGCGCCGATCACGACCAGCCCCCCGACCACGATGCCGGTGATCGCCCCGCCCGAGAGCCCGCCGGACGACGAGCCGTCGGAGGCCGCGGGCACCGCCGACCACCAACTCCAGTAGCCGTCCTGGCCGTAGATGTTGCCCCCGCTGAGGGGCATCGTCTCGATGGACTTGATCTGGTCGGTGCGGTAGGCCTCGACGGCGTTCGGGTACGCCATGACGTTCATGTACCCGAGGTCGTACAGCCGCGACTCCATCTGCTTGACGATGTCCGCGCGCTTGGCCGGGTCGTACTCGGCCAACTGCTGGGCGTAGAGCTTGTCGTAGGTCTTGTCGCAGATGAAGTTGTCGGTGGCGCCGATGTCCTTGGGGGTCGCCGGAAGTGCCGCGCAGGTGTGGATGGACAGCACGAAGTCCGGGTCGGGGTTGACGGACCAGCCGTCGAAGGCGAGGTCGTACTTGCCCGCGAGCCAGGGGTCGGTGACGTTGTCGAGGCAGTCGAGCGTCACGCCGATGCCGAGCTTGCCCCACCACTCCTTGAGGTACTGGCCGACGGCCTTGTCGTTCGGGTCGGTGGCGTGGCACAGCAGGCGGTAGGTGATCGGCTTGCCGTCCTTGCCGACCCGTTTGCCGTCGCCGTTCTTCTTGTAGCCCGCCTGGTCGAGGAGTTGGGCCGCCTTCGCCGGGTCGTAGGCGAGTTCCTGGCTCGCCGACGGTTTCCAGAAGTACGTCGAGAAGCGCGGCGGGATGTAGCCCTCGCCCTCGACGGCGTGGCCCTGGAACACCTTGTCGATGAGGGCCTTGCGGTCGACCGCCGTGAACAGGGCGTGCCGGACGTTCTCGTCGAGCAGGGAGGGGTCGCCGTCGCCGAAGTGCTTGCCGTTCTTCGCCTGCGCGCCCGGGTTGGTGGCGAGGGCGTAGAAGCGGCGGCCGGGGGCGTCGTTGACCTTGATGTCCTTCTCGCCCTTGAGGGAGGCGGCCTGAGCGGGTGTCAGGGAGGGAGAGCCGGCGACGAAGGAGACCTCGCCCTTGCGCAGCGCGGCCACCGCCGCGTCCTGGTCCTTGTAGTAGCGGAAGACCAGTTCGTCGAACTTCGGTGCCCCGCGCCAGAAGGACTTGTTGGCCTTGAGGCGGACATAGCTGTCGGGCTTGTAGTCGGTGAGGACGAACGGGCCGTTGCCGACGATCGGGAAGGTCTTGTCGTTGTTGAACTTGGAGAGGTCGCCGACCTTCGACCAGATGTGCTCGGGCACGATCGGCACGTCGAGCGCGGTCATCGTGGCCTGCGGTTTCCTCAGCTTGATGACCAGCTGGGTGGGGCTGGGGGCGGTGACCTTCGCGAAGTTGGTGACGAAGCTGCCGTTGGCGGTGGCGGCACCGGGGTCGGTCATCATCTTGTTGAACGTCCAGGCCGCGTCCTCGGCGGTGGCCTGCTGCCCGTCGGACCACTTCGAGTTCGAGCGGATCGTGTACGTCCAGGTCAGCTTGTCCGGCGACGACGTCCACTTGGTGGCCAGACCCGGGACGGTGTGGTTGTCCTTGGGGTCGTAGTTGGTGAGGTAGTCGTACATCAGCCGGCCGATGCTCGTGCTGACCAGGCGGGTCGCCAGGAACGGGCTCAGGGAGTCCACGCTCTGAGCGACGGCGACGGTGAGGACCTTGTCGCTCTTCTCGGCCTTGGCCTCCGCCTGCTGCGGTGCCGGGTTGAGGGGGGTGGCGAGAGCCGCCGTGAGGGCCAGGGCGCCGGATGCTCCGGCCACCAGCCGGTGTAAGCGGCGGGGCCGCGGTCTTCTGGGGCGTGAGTGCTCTGTGCCGTTCCGGTCCTGAGTGCTCATGGTCCTGACCTCGCGCTTGACCAGGTGACGCCGGGCTGGGTTGAAGAGTGTGTCTATCAGCGGCGGTCGGCGCCCGTCAACGGCGCATGAAAGCCCATGTGGCCTGCGGAAACAGCGAGTTGACGGACCGATCGGAGGTTTATTGGTCCACACCACTGAAGCGTGCCTGGTGGGGCCATGGCGGTGGAGCCGGGACCGCCTCGGCCTGTGGCGTCACCCCTCTCGCGCGCGGCCTGTGCTGCATTCGGGTGGCTGCGTGTGCGAGGTGTCCAATTTATGCAGATATTGGCCGGTAATGGATCGATCTGGATCGGCCTGGGTCGGCTTTCCTGAGGAGGTACTCGATGCGTGGAGCCACGCACGCCAAATGGGCCGCTTGCGCGGCGGCGGTAGCCCTCGCGGCGACCGCCTGTGGGAGCAGCGGCGGCAGCAGCAGCGGCGGCGGTGACGGCAGCGCGGTGCTCAGTGCCTCCTGGGGAGACCCGCAGAACCCGCTGGAGCCGGCCAATACCAACGAGGTACAGGGCGGCAAGGTCCTCGACATGGTCTTCCGCGGCCTGAAGCGGTACGACCCGAAGACCGGCAAGGCCCAGGACATGCTCGCCGACAAGATCGAGACCACGGACTCGCAGAACTTCACGGTCACGGTGAAGAGCGGCTGGAAGTTCAGCAACGGCGAGGCCGTCACCGCGAAGTCGTTCGTCGACGCCTGGAACTACGGCGCCAGCCTCAAGAACAACCAGAAGAACGCCTACTTCTTCGGGTACATCGACGGCTACGACAAGGTCCACCCCGACAGCGGCTCGCAGTCCGCGACCACCCTCTCCGGGCTCAAGGTGACCGGTACCGACACCTTCACCGTCAAGCTCACCCAGAAGTTCTCCACCTTCCCGGACACCCTCGGCTACGCGGCCTACTCGCCGCTGCCGTCGACGTTCTTCTCGGACCACGCGGCCTGGCTGAAGAAGCCGGTCGGCAACGGGCCGTACAGCATCGAGTCGTACACCAAGGGCTCGCAGATGCAGCTCAAGAAGTGGGACGGCTACACCGGTGCCGACAAGGCGCAGAACGGCGGTGTGACCCTCAAGGTCTACACCGACAACAACACCGCCTACACCGACCTGATGGCCGGCAACCTCGACCTCGTCGACGACATCCCGGCCTCGCAGCTCAAGAACGTCAAGAGCGACCTCGGCGGCCGGTACATCAACACGCCCGCCGGGATCATCCAGACGCTCGCGTTCCCGTACTACGACAAGAACTGGAACAAGAGCGGCTCGGAGAAGGTCCGCCAGGGCCTGTCCATGGCGATCAACCGGGACCAGATCACCAGCACGATCTTCCAGAAGACCCGCACCCCCGCCACCGACTGGACCTCCCCGGTGCTCGGCACTGCCGGCGGCTTCCAGGACGGGCTGTGCGGGGATGCCTGCAAGTACGACCCGACCGAGGCGAAGAAGCTGGTCCAGGAGGGCGGCGGGCTGCCCGGCGGCCAGGTCAAGATCACGTACAACGCGGACACGGGCTCGCACAAGGAGTGGGTGGACGCCGTGTGCAACTCCATCAACAACGCGCTCGGCAACGACAAGGCGTGCGTCGGCAACCCGGTCGGCACCTTCGCCGACTTCCGTAACCAGATCGGCCAGCACAAGATGACCGGGCCGTTCCGGGCCGGCTGGCAGATGGACTACCCGCTCATCCAGAACTTCCTGCAGCCGCTGTACTACACCAACGCCTCCTCCAACGACGGCCAGTGGTCCAACAAGGACTTCGACAAGCTCGTGAACGAGGCCAACGCGGAGACCGACACCGGCAAGGCGATCAAGCTCTTCCAGCAGGCCGAGGGAGTCGTACGGGACAACATGGCCGCCATCCCGCTCTGGTACCAGAACGGCAGCGCGGGCTACTCCGACCGGCTCTCCAACGTGGCGCTCAACCCGTTCAGCGTCCCCGTGTACAACGAGATCAAGGTCGGCTGAGCCCGCATGGGACGGTACGTCGTCCGGCGGCTGCTGCAGATGATTCCGGTCTTCATCGGCGCCACACTGCTGATCTTCCTGATGGTGAACGTGATGGGCGACCCCATCGCGGGCCTGTGCGGCGACCGGCAGTGCGACCCGGCGACGGCCGCCCAGCTCGAGAAGGAGTTCGGCCTCGACAAGCCCTTGTGGCAGCAGTACCTGACCTACATGGGGAACGTCTTCACCGGTGACTTCGGTACGGCGTTCAACGGCCAGAAGGTCACCGAGCTGATGGCGACCGCGTTCCCCGTCACCATCCGGCTGACCCTCGTGGCGATCGTCATCGAGGTGGTCGTCGGCATCGCGCTCGGTGTGATCACCGGTCTCAAGCGCGGCCGTCCGGTCGACACCGGTGTGCTGCTGCTCACCCTCATCGTCATCTCCATCCCGACCTTCGTCACCGGTCTGCTGCTGCAACTGCTGCTCGGCGTCGAGTGGGGCTGGATCAAACCCTCCGTCTCCTCGGAAGCGACCTTCAGCGAACTGATCGTGCCCGGCCTGGTCCTGGCCTCGGTCTCGCTCGCCTACGTCACCCGGCTGACCCGGACGTCCATCGCGGAGAACCGGCGCTCCGACTACGTCCGCACGGCCGTCGCGAAGGGCCTGCCGAGACGCCGGGTGATCGTCCGCCACCTGCTGCGCAACTCGCTCATCCCCGTGGTCACGTTCATCGGCACCGACATCGGCGCCCTGATGGGCGGCGCGATCGTCACCGAGCGGATCTTCAACATCCACGGCGTCGGCTTCCAGATCTACCAGGGGATCGTGCGGCAGAACACGCAGACCGTGGTCGGCTTCGTGACGGTCCTCGTCCTCGTCTTCCTGGTCGCCAACCTGCTCGTCGACCTCCTGTACGCCGTACTCGACCCGAGGATCCGCTATGCCTGAGCAGCCGTTCGAGCCGGATCGCGCCATCGCCGGGACCGGCGCGGGCGGGGCGATGGACCTCGCCACGAGCGAGGCGGAGACGCTGGAGAAGACACCCGGGGGACCGGACGGCACCGGCCCGCAGGAGCGGCCCCGCAGCCTCTGGTCCGACGCCTGGCGCGACCTGCGCCGCAACCCCGTCTTCATCATCTCCGCGCTCGTCATCCTCTTCCTGATCGTCATCTCCCTCTGGCCCTCGCTGATCGCGTCGGGCAACCCCCTCAAGTGCAACCTCGCAAAGGCCCAGGAAGGCTCCCAGCCGGGCCATCCCTTCGGCTACGACGGCCAGGGCTGCGACGTCTACACCCGCACGGTCTACGGCACCCGTACGTCGGTGACGGTCGGTGTCCTCGCCACGCTGGGCGTCGCGATCCTCGGCTCGGCCCTGGGCGGACTCGCGGGCTTCTTCGGCGGGGTGTGGGACTCGATCCTCTCCCGCCTCACGGACATCTTCTTCGCGATCCCGGTGGTCCTCGGCGGCCTGGTCCTCCTGTCCGTGGTCACCAGCAACACGGTCTGGCCGGTCATCGGCTTCATGGTGCTGCTCGGCTGGCCGCAGATCTCCCGCATCGCCCGCGGCTCGGTCATCACCGCCAAACAGAACGACTACGTCCAGGCCGCCCGGGCACTCGGCGCCTCCAACTCCCGCCTCCTGCTACGGCACATCACCCCGAACGCGGTAGCCCCGGTGATCGTCGTCGCCACCATCGCGCTCGGCACCTACATCTCGCTGGAGGCGACCCTGTCCTACCTCGGCGTGGGCCTGAAGCCCCCCACGGTCAGCTGGGGCATCGACATCTCCTCGGCCTCCGCCTACATCCGCAACGCCCCCCACATGCTCCTCTGGCCGGCCGGAGCCCTCGCGATCACCGTCCTCGCGTTCATCATGCTCGGCGACGCGGTGCGCGACGCCCTCGACCCGAAGTTGAGGTGACGGCGTGCTGATGACGGAAGCGCGTGAGGCGGGGAGCGGGGCTGCCGCCCCGGGGATCCGGTGCGGGCAGCCCGTGACCGTGCCGATGTCCGTCGTGTACGGCGGTTTTGGCGCCGAGAGGCGGTGGCCGGCCCGGGCCGGCGGACCGGCGACCGGTGATCGGGGCGCGGACACCCTTCCCGCTCGGCGACGCGGGGCCGGGGTGACGGCGTGAGGGTGCGTGAGGTGTCTGCTCCGCAGCCGGGGCCCCGAGCCCTCGCGGGGGACCGGGCGCAGGCTGCCGTCGGGGCGCCGGGGGCGGGTGCTCCGCCCCGTTTCACCCACTCGGTGCCCCTCGCCCGCGCCCGTGATCCCCGCGTCCGCGTTCTTCCTGTACGGCGGCGCTCCCTGCGACGCCCTCGGTCCGGAGTCGGGGTGGCGGCGTGCTGACGCCGGGAGTGCGTGGTGTGCGGCGGGAGTCGCGGGGCGGACCGGCCGCCCGGTGTGCTCCGGCCGGGGCGGCCCAAGTCGCGGCCGGGTTCGGTGTGTTCGGCGGCGCGGTGTGCGGCGCTTCTGATCCGAAGGTGAGGTGACCGGCGTCATGCTGCTCGAAGTGCGGGATCTGCATGTGGAGTTCAGGACCAGGGACGGGGTCGCCAAGGCCGTCAACGGGGTCAACTACAGCGTGGACGAGGGGGAGACCCTCGCCGTGCTGGGGGAGTCGGGGTCCGGGAAGTCCGTGACCGCGCAGGCCGTCATGGGGATTCTCGATGTGCCGCCGGGGAAGATCACCGGCGGGGAGATCCTGTTCCGGGGCAAGGATCTGCTGAAGTTCAAGGAGGAGGAGCGGCGCAAGGTCCGCGGCGCCGAGATGGCGATGATCTTCCAGGACGCGCTGTCCTCGCTCAACCCCGTGCTCTCCGTGGGCGACCAGCTCGGCGAGATGTTCGTCGTGCACAAGGGGATGTCGAGGAAGGACGCCCGGGCCAAGGCCGTCGAGCTCATGGAGCGGGTGCGGATCCCGGCCGCCAAGGAGCGCGTCCGGGACTACCCCCACCAGTTCTCCGGCGGTATGCGCCAGCGCATCATGATCGCGATGGCGCTCGCCCTGGAACCGGCGCTCATCATCGCCGACGAACCGACGACCGCCCTCGACGTCACCGTCCAGGCGCAGGTCATGGACCTGCTGGCCGAGTTGCAGCGCGAGCTCAACATGGGGCTCATCCTCATCACCCACGACCTCGGAGTCGTCGCGGACGTCGCCGACAAGATCGCCGTGATGTACGCGGGACGGATCGTCGAGTCGGCCCCGGTCCACGACATCTACAAGGCTCCCGCCCACCCGTACACCCGCGGCCTGCTCGACTCCATCCCGCGCCTGGACCAGAAGGGCCAGGAGCTCTACGCCATCAAGGGCCTCCCGCCGAACCTGATGCACATCCCGCCCGGCTGCGCCTTCAACCCCCGCTGTCCGATGGCCCAGGACGTGTGCCGGACCGACGAGCCCGAGCTGTACGAGGTTGATCAACACCGGGGCAGCGCCTGTCACTTCTGGAGGGAGTGCCTCAATGGTTGAGTCAACAGGTCGAGCCGGATCAACAGTTGAGCCGATCCTTGAAGTGACTGGACTGGTCAAGCACTACCCGTTGACCCAGGGCATCCTGTTCAAGAAACAGGTCGGTGCCGTCAAGGCCGTCGACGGTGTCGACTTCACGCTCAACAGGGGAGAGACCCTCGGCATCGTCGGGGAGTCCGGCTGCGGCAAGTCGACTGTCGCCAAGATGCTGGTCAATCTTGAGCGGCCGACCGAGGGGTCGATCAAGTTCAAGGGCGAGGACATCAGCAAGATGTCCGGCCGCGCCCTGAAGACCGCCCGCCGCAACATCCAGATGGTGTTCCAGGACCCGTACACCTCCCTCAACCCCCGTATGACGGTGGGCGACATCATCGGGGAGCCGTACGAGATCCACCCCGAGGTGGCGCCGAAGGGCGACAGGCGCAGGCGGGTTCAGGACCTCCTCGACGTGGTGGGGCTCAACCCCGAGTACATCAACCGCTATCCGCACCAGTTCTCCGGCGGCCAGCGCCAACGCATCGGCATCGCACGCGGGTTGGCGCTGCGCCCCGAGGTGATCGTCGCCGACGAACCCGTCTCCGCGCTCGACGTCTCCGTGCAGGCCCAGGTCATCAACCTCCTCGACCGGCTCCAGGACGAGTTCGACCTGTCGTACGTCTTCATCGCGCACGACCTGTCGATCGTCCGGCACATCTCGGACCGGGTCGGGGTGATGTACCTCGGACGGATCGTGGAGATCGGCAAGGACGAGGAGATCTACGACCACCCGACGCACCCCTACACCCAGGCGCTGCTGTCCGCCGTCCCCGTGCCCGACCCCGACGCGCGCGAGCACCGCGAGCGGATCATCCTGTCCGGGGACGTGCCGTCCCCGACGAACGTCCCGTCCGGCTGCCGCTTCCGCACCCGCTGCTGGAAGGCCCAGGAGCGCTGCTCGCTGGAGGTACCGCTGCTCACGGTACCGGCCGAGTTCCGGCTCGCGAGCGGGCCCGCCGCCCACGACTCGGCCTGTCACTTCGCGGAGGAGAAGACGGTCGTACCCCAGGACGCGACCCCCACCGAACCGGTGGACGATCTTGATCAGGGGGCGGAATAACGCCACAAACAGGCATCAACCGCGTTAACACGCAAGCAACTCGGCCGACCCGATCTCGATATACGGACGCGTCAACCTGATTGACGTACGGCCGTGCGGGTGCCGTAAACGGACCGGGGCGCGCCATGTCGCCCCGGTCCGTTGCCGTACCTAGACCAGGCGCAACGCCCGCTTCAGGAAGTCCACCTGAAGCAGCAGCAGGTTCTCCGCGACCTGCTCCTGCGGGGTCATGTGGGTCACTCCGGACAGCGGCAGCACCTCGTGCGGGCGACCGGCGGCCAGCAGCGCGGAGGACAGCCGCAGGGCATGCGCGACCACCACGTTGTCGTCGGCCAGGCCGTGGACGACCATCAGCGGGCGGTGCGGTGCGGCGGGCGAGGACAGGCCGTCGTCCGTCACCAGGCTGCTCTTCGCGTACGGCTCCGGGTCCTTGGCCGGGTCCCCGAGGTACCGCTCCGTGTAGTGGGTGTCGTAGAGCCGCCAGTCGGTGACCGGGGCGCCCGCGATGCCCGCGTGGAAGACGTCCGGGCGGCGCAGTACGGCGAGCCCCGCGAGCCAACCGCCGTACGACCAACCCCTGATGGCGACCCGGGAGAGGTCGAGCTGGTGGGACTTCGCGAGGTCCTGGAGGGCGTCGATCTGGTCGTCGAGGGAGACCGTGAAGTCGCGGTGGACGGCCTTCTCCCAGGCAGGCGAGCGGCCCGGCGTGCCCCGTCCGTCGGCGACGAGCACCGCGAAACCCTGGTCGGCGAACCACTGCGAGGTGAGGTGCGCGTTGTGTGCGGCGACCACGCGGGGGCCGTGCGGACCGCCGTAGGGGTCGAGCAGAACCGGGAGCGGGCCGCTGCCGTCGTAGTCCCGTGGCATAAGCAGGGCGCACGGGACGCGGCGTGCGCCCCCCTCGGTGAACGTGATGCGCGGGGACATACCGGGATCTTCGGCGTGCGACGCGATCGTCACCGTCTTCTTGCCCTCGCGCAGCACCTGGACCCGCGTGCCCGGCCGGTCCGGCACCGCCGACAGCAGTACCGTCACGCCCCCGGCGCGCACCGCCGAGTGCACGCCGGGCTCCTGCGAGACGCGCTCCAGGCCGAGTTCGTTGACCCGGTAGACATGCACCTCGCCGATCTCCGGGGCGGGAGCGGTCTCGCCCGCCGAGGCCGCGACCAGCACGTTGTCGTCCGAGACGTCCAGCACCGCACGGACGTGCAACTGCGGTCCGGTGAGCGGGCGTTCACCGACCGCGAGCACCCGGGCGCCCCCTTCGTCGGCGATCCGCACGAGCCGTCCGGAGGGGCTCCAGCACGGCACGCCAGGGAAAAGATCAAGCCAAATTGGATCTTCGTCGGCGTGCACCATCCGGGTCGTCCCGGTGTCCGGATCAACGGCCAGGAACAGCTGGCTGCGCTGGTCCCGCGCCTGCACGAGCAGCAGTGGCGCACCCGCCGCTGACCAGTGCACTCGCGCCAGATACGGGTACCGCGCGCGGTCCCAGAGGACCTCCGTGCGCACCCCGTTCAGCGCGATCACATACAGCCGCACCTCCGCGTTGGCCGTCCCCGCCGCCGGATACGCGACCCTCCGCGGCTCGCGCTCCGGGTGGGCCGGGTCGGCGATCCACCAGCGCTCCACCGGCGTGTCGTCCACGCGGGCGACCAGCAGCCGGTCCGAGTCCGGCGACCACCAGAAGCCGCGGGTACGGCTCATCTCCTCGGCCGCGACGAACTCGGCCAGTCCATAGGTGACCTGTTCCGACTCGGGCCCGGCGAGCGCCCGGTCGCCCTCTCCCTCGGCTCCCACGACCCGCAGGGCGCCTCCGGTGACATAGGCGACGTGCCGTCCGTCGGGGGAGGGACGCGGGTCGATCACCGGCCCGGGGACGGTGAGTTCACGTGCCGTGCCGGCTCGCAGCTCGGCCGTGAAAAGCCGCCCTGACAAGGCGAAAGACGCCAATTCGACCTCGCTGTCGGTGGCGTAGCCGACGATCCCCGCACCGCCCTCACGGGTGCGTTCGCGGTGCGCCCGCTCCTCGGGCGAGAGGTGCTCCGAGGTGCCGCCCAGGAGGGCGCGCGGCTCGGCCGCGACGCGCTCCTCGCCGCCCGCCGGATCGAGGACCCACAGCGCGTTCACCCGGTCGTCGCCGGAGGCGGAGCGCAGGAACACGACCCGGGAACCGTCGGGCGCCACGGTGAACGCGCGGGGCGCGCCGAGCGTGAACCGCTGGGTACGGGCGTGCCGTCGGGGGAAGGAGTCAGCCTCGGTCGTCATGCCCCGACCATATTGGCCATGCGCCCCCTTGTGCGGCTGTGCGCCGAGCGATGCGCGAGTGCGGATAGTTATGATCACTGGCGCTGGGTGGGTATGAACCTGCTGGCTGCTGTATGGATTTGCTCTACGGATCCACGCCATGGATCCATTGCCCCCATAGTCCGACCCCCTAGTCCCTGGGATCATTGGAGGTGAGCCGCCGTGGCACTCTCGATTTCGGCGGTGGTGCTGCTGGCGATCGTCGTCTTCCTTCTGGTCAAGAAGTCAGGGCTGAAGGGCGGGCATGCGGTCGTCTGCATCCTCCTGGGGTTCTATCTGGCCTCCTCGACGATCGCGCCCACGATCAGCGATCTCACGACGAACATCGCGAGCATGATCGGCAGCATCAAGTTCTGACGGCCCGCCTTTAGGGTGGGCACATGACGGAACTGCCCGCCCGTCGTCTGCTGCTGGTGCACGCGCACCCGGACGACGAGTCGATCAACAACGGCGCGACCATGGCCAAGTACGCGGCCGAGGGTGCCCTGGTGACGCTCGTCACGTGCACCCTCGGTGAGCACGGCGAGGTCATTCCGCCCGCGCTGCGGCATCTGACGGGTGCCGCGCTCGCGGAACACCGGGCGGTCGAGCTCGGGGCCGCGACGGGTGAGCTGGGAGTCGGTGACTTCCGTCTCCTCGGCGGCGCGGGCCGCTACCAGGACTCCGGGATGATGGGCACCCCGGACAACGACGACCCCGACTGCTTCTGGCAGGCCGACGTCGACGAGGCCGCCGAGTACCTCGTCGAGGTGATCCGCGAGGTGCGCCCCCAGGTCCTCGTCACCTACGACCCCGACGGCGGCTACGGCCACCCGGACCACATCCAGGCCCACCGCGTCGCCATGCGCGCCGCCGAACTCGCCGCCGACGCCGGGCAGTCCATCGCCAAGGTCTACTGGAACCGGGTACCCCGCACCGTCGTCGAGGAGGGCTTCGAGCGGCTGCGTGACGCGCTGCCGGAGCTTCCCTTCGCCGAGACCGCCGCCGTGGACGACGTACCGGGTGTCGTGGACGACGGACGGATCACCACCGCGATCGACGGCACGGACTATGCCGCCGCCAAGACCGCCGCGATGCGCGCGCACGCCACCCAGATCGAAGTCGCGCCGGACGAGCCGTACTTCGTGCTCTCCAACTACCTCGCGCAGCCGATCCTCACCACCGAGTACTACGAGTTGGTCAAGGGCGAGGCCGGCGGCCCGGCGTCCGAGACCGACCTCTTCGAAGGGCTGGGCCTGTGACGAGTGCAAATCAGGGCGGCGGAAGCCTGCTCGCCCAGCCGCTGCAACGGCCGTCCGGACTACGGGTGTTGGCCTACCTCGGGCTCTTCGTGCTCGGCGCGGTCGTCGGGGCGGCCGGGGCGTTGGTGCAGGGCGGCTGGTTCCCCGGCGGACTGCTGCTCGCGCTCGCCGGAGCGGGCGGTCTGTTCCTCGGCGGGGCGAGAGCGGCCGGCGGCCGGGGCGGGGCCGTGGCGCCCGCGGCCGGCTGGATGGTCGCCGTCGTCCTGCTCACCGCCAGCCGCCCGGAGGGAGACTTCCTCTTCGGCGCGGGAGTCGGTTCCTATCTCTTCCTGCTCGGCGGAATGGCCGTTGCTGTGATCTGTGCCACGTTGGGTTTGGGGCGGCAACCAACCGGCCCTTACGTCCGACTTGGCAAGTGACGTACCACTTCGCGGTGACGCGCGCGTGCGAGTCCGGTGTGGGTTTCCCCAGCGGCCGTGGGATACCGCCAAGAAGTGGCCAGTATGGTGGTGCGCGCCGCCGAGTCGCCCGTGGGTGTCGGGCGGCGGAGCCAACCGGGAGAACCTGCCTTGAGTCGTGAAACTGACACTCCGTCCTCCGGGCCCGACGGGCGCGGCGGAGCCGCTTACCCCTCGGGGACCCCGCCGTACGGGACGCCCGCGGCTTCCGACGACCGTACGGATGCGGGGCGTTCGGCCGCGCAGCCGGAGGAACGCAAGACCGAGACGACGCTGACGACCCGGATCCGGATCAACATCCCCGGGTCGCGGCCCATTCCGCCGGTCGTCGTGCGCACGCCCGTCGCGGACACCGAGTCCGCCGACGGGTCCACGACCGCCGAGACGCAGCTGCCGAGTTCCGCGCTGCCCACCGGCGTCGTCGAACCGACCGCCGAACTCGCCCTGCCCACGCCCGAGGAGAAGACCAGCGACTGGTTCGCGCCACGCAAGTCCGGCCCCGCGAAGGGCGGTCAGGGCGGTGGCGGCACCAACGGCGCCGGAATTCCGGGCGGTTCGGCCGCCGGGACCCCGAGTGCCGGTACTCCGGCCGCGGGTGCGCCCGGGGCCGCGCGGCCGACCGGCGCCCGGCCCGGCGGTGTGGTCGGTGCCATGGGCCTGCCGAGCGCTTCCCGGCCGGGCGGCGCGAACGGCGGTACGAACGGTGCCGGGTTCGCCGGTGCCACCGGTGGCGGACCCGTGGCCCCCGGGCACGGCGGCGGCACCGGTTCCTTCGACGTGACCGAGGCGCTGGCGGCGGGCTCGCTGGGCAACGGCTCCCGCCCGGGCGGCGGCCCCGGCGAACCGCGCCGCGACGAGCTGCCGTACTTCTCGGGGAACGGCCAGAGTGAGCAGGGTGGCCTTCCCGGACCCGACGGCCAGGGCGGTTTCCCCGGGCCGGGCGGTCAGGGTGCCCAGGGCGGCTATCCCGGGACCAACGGCCACGGCGCGCGCATCGAGCAGTTCCCCGGGGCCGACGGCCAGGGCATCGGCCCCGGCGCCCCGGGCGGCCCCGGTGGACCCAGCGGTTTCAACGGCCCGAACGGGCGCGGCGGTCAGGGCGGCCCCGAGGGCCCCGCGGGCCCGACCGGCGGCCCGGTCACCGGCGACGGCCTGATGCTGCCCCCCGGCCCCATGGGCGGAGCACCGGGCGCGCCCAGCGCGCTGAGCGGCTACGCCGACGGCCCGGGTGGTCCCGGCGTCCCCGGTGGCGCGCCTCCCGGCCGACACGGCGGTCGCGGCAGGGGCCCGCGCGGTCCCGGCGGTCCTGGCGCGGGTCCCGGTGGTCCCGGCATGGGCCCTGGTGGCCCCGGCGCAGGGCCCGCAATGGGTCTCAGCGGCCCCGGCACGGCCGGCGGCGCGAGTCTCCCCGGCGCGATCCCCGGCGGCGGCCTCAGCGACGACACCGCGATCCTCACCCCGCAGAAGCTCGCCCAGCCCGGCATGCCCGGCTACGGCGCCCCCGCCGACCAGGTCTCCGGACACACCGTCACCAGCGGTATGCCGGTCGTCCCGGGCAGCGGCACCGCGCCGTTCGGCACGGGCACCCACCCGGACGGACCGCTGCCGCACACGCCCCCGAAGCTGCCCGACCCCGGCTCGGCGCAGAGCGCGCCCGCCGCCAAGAGCGCGGGCAAGGGCGCGGCGAAGAAAAAGAAGAAGGGCCGCAGCAAGCTGGTCCTGCTCGGCGTCGGCGTGTTCGTCATCGCGGGCGGTGCCTACGGCGCCGGGCTGCTCATGAACCACACCGACGTGCCCAAGGGCACCACCGTGCTCGGCGTCGACATCGGCGGCGGCACCCGTGACGACGCCGTCAAGAAGCTCGACGACGCGTTCGGTGACCGGGTGAACAAGCCGCTGAAGCTTTCTGTGGGCGGCAGGACCGTCTCGCTGAAGCCGGACCAGGCGGGGCTGCAGTTCGACTTCGCGACCACCGTCAGCAAGGCCGCCACCAGCGACTACAACCCGGTCTCCGTGATCGGCTCGCTCTTCGGCCAGCACCGGGTCGTCCAGCCCGAGATGCCGGCCGACGAGGAGAAGCTCCAGGCCGCCCTCGCGAGCCTCGGCGGCGGCTCCGGTGCGGTGACCGAGGGCACGATCGAGTTCAAGGCCGGCAAGGCGGTCGCCGTCTACGGCAAGGCGGGCAAGGCCATCGACGCGGCCGGCTCCGTCACGGCCGTGGAGGACGCGTACCGCACCGAGGTGGAGACCAACACGGCCACCACGGTGACGGTCCCGACGACCACCAAGCAGCCGTCGGTCACGAACGCCGAGGTCGACCGTGAGATGAAGGACTTCGCGAAGCTCGCGATGTCGGCCAACGTGACGATCAGGACGGACGCCACGCACGCGGTGTCGTTCAGTCCGCAGAACTCGATCTACAAGTTCCTGACCGTGCGGGCACTCAACGGCAAACTTGTCGAGCACTACGACCTCAACGTGCTGAAGACGCTCTACGGCAGCACGTTCGACGGCGTGCAGATCGAGCGGGGAAACGGTTCGAAGACCGCCGTGGCACCGACCGACGTCGCCGTCGGACTGCGTGAGGCATTGCGTGGAAAGACACCTGCGGCGCGTATCGTCACCATTCCGCAGGACAATTGACAAGCGAAGTGATCTTGCGCACGACGGCGTCCGGATTGTCCCTTTGATGTGCGGTGGATGATATTCTGCAATCCGCCGATGCAAGGGGGAAATGTGCGGCGTCGTCTTGCCGTACCGATGGTTTCCGCTGCGGCCGCCATCGGGATTCTCGGCGTCTTCACGGGGTCCGCCTCGGCGGCCTCCTGGGAGGTCAACACCGGGATCGAAACCACCTACGACCCGGACGAGCTCGGCTATTTCAATCAGCACGGCGATGCCTGCGCGATCGGCCTCCCGGCCGGACGCGTCTGCTTCGACCGGGGTGACGACGGCATTTACGTGAGGGACGAGAAGAAGGACGGCAAGTCCGTCACCGGGTACTGGCTCACGGGAAACCGCAAGGGAAAGTGCATCAGCAAGGCCGGTGCCGGCAAATGGGTCTACTGCTCGAAGAATTTCACCGACCACAAGGCCATTAATATCTGGCTCGAATACAACGGTCACAAGTTTCTCGTGACCGGCAACACGTGACGGATTCTCCGCCGAGCGGCCCCCGCCTCCCCGACCAGGGGGTGGGGGCCGCTCGGCTTTCCGTCATCCGCTCCGTATGACATCTGTCATCCGCCACTCAGGACCGCCGACACTGCCGCGGGCCCGGGCCGGGCGGCCACGATGGGTGCCATGACGACAACAGCGGCGACCACCGCCACCCCGGTGGTCGGGTTCGACCAGGTGAGCAAGAGCTACGGCGAGGTCCGGGCCGTCGAAGGGCTGTCGCTCGCGCTGCACCCGGGGGAGACGGTGGCCCTGCTGGGGCCGAACGGGGCCGGCAAGTCCACCACCCTCGATCTGCTGCTCGGCCTCAAGCACGCCGACAGCGGCACGGTCAGCGTCTTCGGCACCAGCCCCCGAGAGGCGATCGTCGCCGGCCGGGTGGGCGCGATGCTGCAGAGCGGCGGGCTGATGGACGAGGTCACGGTCGGTGAACTGGTCAAGCTGGCCTGCGACCTGCACCCCAAGCCGTACGAGGTCGGCGATGTGATCGCCCGCGCGGGCATCGCCCAGATCGCGGACCGCAAGGTCAACAAGCTCTCCGGCGGCCAGGCACAGCGCGTCCGCTTCGCCCTCGCGACCGCGGGCGACAGCGATCTGATCGTCCTCGACGAGCCGACCACCGGTATGGACGTCTCCGCCCGGCAGGCCTTCTGGGCCACCATGCGCGAACAGGCCGACCAGGGCCGTACGGTCCTCTTCGCCACCCACTACCTCGAAGAGGCCGACGCCATCGCGGACCGCGTGCTGGTCCTGCACCGCGGCCGGCTGCTCGCCGACGGCACCTCCGCCGAGATCAAGGCGAAGGCGGGCGCCCGCAGGGTCGCCTTCGACCTGGACGGCGAGATCGACGAGGCACCGATCCGGTCCCTCCCCTTCCTGACCTCCGTGGACATCTCGGGCCAGACGGTCCGCATCCAGTCCACCGACGCCGACGCGACCGTCCACGCGCTCTACGGCCTCGGCGTCTACCCCCGCAACCTCGAAGTCGCCGGACTCGGCCTGGAGCAGGCCTTCGTCGCCATCACCACCGCCGAGGAGGCCAAGCAGTCATGAACAGCCTGATCAAACTGGAACTCACCCGCGCCCTGCGCAACCGCAAGTTCCTGTTCTTCTCGGTGATCTACCCCTCGGTGATCTTCCTGCTGGTCTCCAACCAGACCGGCAACGTGGACGGCACCGGCCTGAGCATCGCGAAGTACGTCATGGTCTCCATGGCCTCCTTCGGCGCCCTGACCGCCGTCCTGATGGGCAACAGCGAGCGCATCGCCAAGGAGCGCGAGAACGGCTGGGTACGGCAGCTGCGGCTGACCACCCTGCCCGGGCGCGGCTATGTCCTCGCCAAGACCGCCAGCGCCGCCGTGGTCAGCCTGCCGTCCATCGTGGTCGTCTTCGTCGTCGCCGCGCTGGTGAAGGACGTACGGCTGGAGGCCTGGCAGTGGCTCGCGCTGACCGGCGCGATCTGGGCCGGCAGCCTGGTCTTCGCCGCGCTCGGCGTCGCCATCGGCTACCTCGCCTCCGGGGACGCGGTCCGCCCGATCACGATGATCGTCTACTTCGGACTGTCGATCCTCGGCGGCCTCTGGTTCCCGTCCACGACCTTCCCGGCCTGGCTCCAGGACATCGCGAAGTGGCTGCCCACGCACGCGTACGCTGCGCTGGGGCAGGCCATCGAGCAGAGCCGGTCGCCCCACGCGAAGGACATCACCCTCCTCGTCGTCTACTTCGCGCTCTTCGCGGGCGGGGCGGCCTGGCTGTACCGGAAGGACACGCTGAAGGCGTGAGCGCGATGACCGAAGACCCGCTGCCGGAAAAGGCCAGGGTGGAGCGGCTGATCCGGATCGGACAGCCGCCCCGCAACCGGAGCGAGGTGCTGCGCAAGCTGGTGTGGATCCTGCCCTGGCTGGTCTTCCTCGGCGCGCCCGTGCAGGACCTGCTGGGCGGCCACCACACCACCTCGGCCACGACGGCCGGCTGGGTGGGCCTGGTCGCCTTCACCGGTACCTACCTGGCAGTCGTCTTCCGCACCATGGGCCGCCCCTACTCCGGCTGGCTCGTCGCCGCACTGGTCGCCGTCCTGTGGGTACTGGCCGTCGCACTGGCCCTCAGCCTCGGCAACTCCTGGCTCGGTCTCTTCGTGTACGTCTCCGTCTCCTGCGGGGTGACCCTCCCGCTGCGCGCCGCGTACTGGACGATCCCGCTGACCACCGCGGCGATGATGCTGACGGGATGGTTCGTCGATGACCTGGACGAGGCCTGGGGCCTCTTCCTGATCGTGCTGCTGGTGGGCTACTCCATGACGGGAGTACGACAACTCGTGCGCACGACGGTCGAGTTGCGCAAGGCTCGCGCCACCGTCGCCCAACTCGCCGCGAACGAGGAGCGCTTGAGGCTGGCCCGAGACCTGCACGACCTGCTCGGCCACTCCCTCTCCCTGATCACGCTGAAGAGCGAACTCGCCTGCCGGATGCTCCCCGACCACCCCGACAAGGCGGCCCAGCAGGTCGCCGACATCGAACAGGTCAGCCGCCAGGCCCTGGTGGACGTCCGCGAGGCCGTCACCGGCTACCGCCGCCCCCGCCTCCCCGGTGAACTCGCGGGCGCCCAGGTCGCGTTGACGGCAGCGGGCGTCACGGCCGACCTTCCCGCCGAACCGGACCTCACCGACGTCCCCGAGGAGAGCGAGTCGGCCCTCGCCTGGGCCCTGCGCGAGGCGATCACCAATGTCGTACGGCACAGCGGAGCCCAGCGCTGCGTGGTCGAACTGGTCCGGCGCCAGACCCTGGACGGCCCGATGCTCGAACTCTCCGTCGAGGACAACGGCTCGGGCGGCTCGGGCAAGGGCCCGGGCAACGGTCTGTGCGGGCTCACCGAGCGCCTGGACAAGGTCGGCGGCTCCCTGGAGGTGACCCGCGTCAAACGCGGCTTCCGGCTGGTCGCACGGGTGCCCGCAGGCGTTCCGGTCTCTTCGGCGGACGTAGGATCCCCCGCATGAGCCGTACGATCAAGGTCCTCCTCGCCGAGGACCAGTCGATGGTCCGCGAGGCACTGGCCGCACTGCTCGGCCTGGAGGACGACATCGAGGTCGTCGCCCAAGTGGCACGCGGCGACGAGGTGTTGGCGGCGGCCCGGGAACACGCCGTGGACGTGGCCCTCCTCGACATCGAGATGCCCGGCTGCACCGGCATCGAGGCGGCGGCCCAGGTCCACAAGTCGCTGCCCGGGGTGAAGCTGGTGGTCCTGACGACCTTCGGCCGCCCCGGCTATCTCCGCAGCGCGATGGAGGCGGGCGCGGACGCGTTCCTGGTGAAGGACGCCCCGGCGGCCCAACTCGCGGCAGCGGTACGGAAGGTGCTCGCGGGGGAGCGGGTCATCGACCCGACTCTGGCCGCAGCGGCGCTCGCCGAGGGCGCCAACCCGTTGACCGACCGAGAGCGCGAGGTCTTGAGGGCGGCGGCGGACGGTTCGACGAACGCCGAGCTGGCCAAGGCTCTTCATCTGTCGCAGGGGACGGTCCGCAACTACCTGTCGACGGCCATCCAGAAGTTGGCGGTACGGAACAGGGCGGAGGCGGTACGGATCGCGAGAGAGAAAGGCTGGCTGTAGAACACGGGCCGGGGCAGCTCACCCAGGGGCGGGGAACTGCGCGCCCAGCCGCATCGCACCCGCGCCGCGGGACAACCGAAAGCTCAACGGCGCATCGGCGAACGTCAGTTCAGCCTGGCGCGAGCCGATCGCGCCTGGCCCCGCACCCGATCGGCAGCAGGTGCATCCACCACCGCCACCACCTCCGCATACGCATCCAACTCGGCCGCCCCCGTGAGGAAATCCCCCCGCTCAACCAGCAGTTGAGCCCGCTCGTACCGCAACCGGGCCGAATGCGAAGGCATCAGCAACGCCAACTCCACGGCCCACAAAGCCACATCGGACCGCTCCGGCCGAGCCGCGGCCCACGCCCGGATGTTGTTCAGGACGCGCGAAACGACCTCCAGCGGCGCCGCGGGCACAAGCATCGAGGGATGCAGCGCCGCCCCGGTGGCCCCCGCGACCAGCAACTCCGCATCGCCGCCCGACAACACCCGTCCCCCGTCGAACGGATCGGCCAGCACCTGTTCCTCGGCCGGCCCGAACCCCACCACGAAGTGCCCCGGCAGCGCGACCCCGTACACCGGAGCCCCCGCCCGCCGCGCCACCTCCATCCACACCACCGACAACAGGATGGGCAGCCCGCGCCGCCGCCGCAGCACCTCGTGCAGCAGCGAGGACCCCAGCCGCTGGTAGTCGCCGGGCGTACCCCGGAACTCGAAGCGGACACCGAGGAGTTGGTGCAGCGCGCTCGCCCAGGCGGAGGGCCCGCCAGGGCGGTAGGGCAACTGCCCGGCCAGCCGGTCCAGTTCGACCTGCGCCGCGTCGATGCCGGCGTCGTCCAGCGCCCCGTCCGCCACCGCCCCCACCAGCAGGCACAGCGTGGTCAGATCGGGCCGTTCGGACCGAGCCTCCTCGGCGAACCGGGCACGTACCTCCGCCGACCGCTCGGGCGACGGGGGACAGGGAACGGGCATGGCGGACTCGAACCCCCTCACGACGAACCGTCGCGACCGATGGCACCGATGGCACCGATGTCATCGGTCGAGGCCGGCTCGCGATAGTGGTGGTAGGCGTGGTGCGCCGCGAACCCCATCCCGGTGTACAGCGCCCGCGCACCCGCGTTGTCCGTCTCGACCTGCAACCACGCGGCCGACGCCCCTTCCTCCAGCGCCCGCGAGGCCAGCGCGGCCATGACGAGCGAGGCGAGCCCCCGCCGCCGCAGCGCCGGATCGACCTCGACGGCGCCGAAACCGGCCCACCGGCCGTCGACGACGCACCGCCCGATCGCCGCGGGCCCGGCACCCTCGCCGGGCACCGTCGCGAACCACACCGAGGGTCCGCTCCCCAGCACCTTCAGGGCCACCTCGCTCACCCCCTTGCGCTGATAGCGGGCCAGCCACGCGGCGTCGGCCGTCCTGGAGAGGACGACTCCGGCCGGGTCGGCCCGGTCGGCGACCGGGGCCAGGGCCCCGACCCACAGCTCGGCCGTCACCTCACGGGTCCAGCCGCGCCGCTCCAGCTCGGCACAGAGCAACTCCTGCGTCCCCTCGGCGCCGGTCGCGGTCTGGACGTGGGCGGGCAGGCCGCGGTCGCCGTACCACCGTCGTACGGCGGTGAGGGCCGCGTCGAGAGGCAGGCCGGGATCGCCGAGCGGGAGCACGGAGTTGGCGCGGCGGGTGAATCCGGCGGCGGCGCGCAGTTCCCACTCGCCGAGCCGCTCGCTCTCCACCGGCAGCCAGCCGCGCGCGGAGACCTGCGCCAGCTCCCGGTAGGTGGCGGCAGGCCCACGCCGACGGGCCGGAGCGGCCGGTACGACCTTGCCCGCCACCAGCGAGGATTCCGAAATGCGGACGGACTCCCCACCCTTCCGTGTGATCGTCAGCACACCGCTGTCCCATGATGTGAGAACACCCACCGTGTCGGTGAACTTCTCCGCCGTGTCTTCACCGTCGTTCAATCGCCGGACGGAGACCCGTTTACCCACGTCAGCAGCGGTGATGCGGACCTCGAGACGTCCGGCCGCAGAGATTTCCACAGGTCAGTTCACCCCTCCTGTATGGATCACGCCCCGGAACGGAGATACTAGGTGCGGGCATGGACGACGCCGCGCTCCAGCGCGCCTGGCGGCGGAGCCTACGGAGGCCCGCCAGCGCCCTATCGAGGAGGAACGACAGCGTGACCTACGTCATCGCGCAGCCTTGTGTCGACGTCAAGGACAAGGCGTGCATCGAGGAGTGCCCGGTCGACTGCATCTACGAGGGCTCACGGTCCTTGTACATCCACCCGGACGAATGCGTCGACTGTGGAGCCTGTGAGCCGGTGTGCCCGGTCGAGGCGATCTTCTACGAGGACGACACTCCCGAGGAGTGGAAGGACTACTACAAGGCGAACGTCGAGTTCTTCGACGAGCTCGGCTCCCCGGGCGGTGCCAGCAAGCTGGGCCTGATCGAGCGCGACCACCCCTTCGTCGCCGCGCTGCCGCCGCAGAACCAGTAAGAGCGGCCCGCACCCACGCGCCGCCTCGGTCCCGTACGGCCTGATCACGCCCGATCAGCGCCCTACGGGGCCGAGGCGTTTGCCGTACCGGGCATACCGGCCGCATCCCGCCGTACCGAAGAAAGTGAGCGAGCAACCGTGTCCGCAGTCTCCGACCGTCTGCCCACCTTCCCCTGGGACAAGCTGGAGCCGTACAAGAAGACGGCGACGGCGCACCCGGGCGGCATCGTCGACCTGTCGGTCGGCACCCCTGTGGACCCGGTCCCCGATCTGATCCAGAAGGCCCTGATCGACGCGGCCGACTCGCCCGGCTACCCCACGGTCTGGGGCACCCCGGCCCTGCGCGACGCGCTCACCGGCTGGGTGGAGCGCCGCCTCGGCGCCCGTGGCGTCACCCACCGC
The DNA here is from genome assembly GCF_040655035.1 of Streptomyces sp. NPDC050549. Taxonomy (NCBI): domain Bacteria; kingdom Bacillati; phylum Actinomycetota; class Actinomycetes; order Kitasatosporales; family Streptomycetaceae; genus Streptomyces; species Streptomyces sp. NPDC050549. The sequence continues at coordinate 69,325 of NZ_JBFAJD010000009.1, read as the reverse complement.
CACGTCCTGCCGATCGTCGGCTCCAAGGAACTGGTCGCCTGGCTTCCCACGCAGCTGGGCCTGGGCCCCGGCGACCGGGTCGCCTACCCCCGCCTGGCCTACCCGACGTACGAGGTGGGCGCCCGCCTGGCCCGCGCGGACCACGAGGTCTACGACGACCCGGCGGAGCTGGACCCGGAGGGCCTGAAGCTCCTCTGGCTCAACTCGCCCTCCAACCCGACCGGCAAGGTCCTCTCGAAGCAGGAGCTCACCGAGGCCGTCGCCTGGGCCCGCGAGCACGGCGTCCTGATCTTCTCCGACGAGTGCTACCTCGAACTGGGCTGGGAGGCCGACCCCGTCTCGGTCCTGCACCCGGACGTCAACGGCGGCTCCTACGACGGCATCGTCGCCGTCCACTCCCTCTCCAAGCGCTCGAACCTCGCCGGCTACCGCGCCGCCTTCCTCGCCGGCGACCCGGCGGTCCTGGCCCCGCTCCTGGAGATCCGGAAGCACGGCGGCATGATGACCTCGGCCCCGACCCAGGCGGCCGTCGTGGCGGCCCTGAGCGACGACACCCACGTCCAGGAACAACGCGACCGCTACAAGGCCCGCCGCACCCTCCTGCGCGAAGCGCTCCTGAAGCACGGCTTCCGCATCGAACACAGCGAGGCCAGCCTCTACTTGTGGGCAACACGGGACGAGTCCTGCTGGGACACGGTCGCCCACCTGTCCGACCTCGGCATCCTGGTGGCGCCGGGCGACTTCTACGGAGAAGCGGGCGGGAACTTCGTACGTGTGGCGTTGACGGCGACGGATGAGCGAGTACGGGCAGCTGTGAACCGGTTGAGGTGAGAGTGTTCAGGGGCGCGGGGAACCGGGCGCCCGGCCCCCACCGGCGGTCGGCCGAAAAAACCGGCATGCAGAAGGGGCCCAGGGAACTCCCTGGACCCCTTCAACTCGCGGCCCGCTCAGCCGAGCGGCAGACCCTTGAGCGGCAGCTCCTGCGCCGTGGGCAGTCCACCCTTGGTCACGGCGTCGGTCGGCAGGCCGCCACCCGCGGTGGCGGTCTTCGCCGTGTCACCGAGCAGGCCTCCGGCCTGCCCCGCCGTGTCCCCGGCAACGTGCTGCGCGGCCGGAGCCACCGTCTTGGCAACCTTCCCGCCGGTCTTGCCTGCGGTCGGCACCGCCTTCTCCAGCGTCTGGCCACCGGACTTGCCGGCGACCCCCGTGACGTTCTGGCTCGCGCCGTCGACCGTGTTGCCGACGCTCGCCCCGTCCAGGGCGGTCAGCGCGCCCAGGTTCGGGGTGGCCGGCAGGGAGGGGGCCGCACTGGCGGAGCCGGCCGCACCGACCCCGGCTGCCGCTCCCGCTGCGACGAGCAGCGCGGCACGGGCGATCCGGCGGGTCAGGGGGAGGGACATGATGCTCCTTGTGTTGATCTCCGGGCTCGGACGCAGTGACTACCGCTCGAAGCGCGCGAAGGTTGCGGAGCGCCAACGTAAAGAGTTGGCAATGCGTCGCATTATCAGCTACGGATAAAAACGGACAAAGGTCGCCCGGTCCGAAAGCCCGTCGAATGCTTGCAGCCCTTTGTTTTCAAGGACTTCGGCGCACCTGGGGGTGACCACGCGAAAACCTGAGCACCCACGGCCCCGGATCGACCACGCACAACCCCTACGGGTGTGGACTCGTACTACTGCCCGGTCGGCCCCTCGGTCACGATGCGGACCCCGCCCGCGGCCTTGGTGCTGGTCGAGTGCCACGGGTCGTCCGCGCTGCCGGCGGCCCACTCGCGCCCGGCGTACGACACGCGGTCGATGTGCAGCGCCGAGGAGTTGGCCACCGCCCAGTGCGCGAGCTGCCAGCCGGTCTTCGTGCTGCCGGCCCGCACCGGCAGGGTCACCGTGCTGCTCCCGCCCGTCGCGCTCGGAGACGGCGTGGACTTGGACCTGCCCCTGGACTTCGACGCGGACGTGCCCTTGGACGCGGAGTCGCCGGTCACCTCCGCGCCGGTCTCCTTCAGCACCTTGCGCCCGAAGTCCCGTAGCAGCGCGGCCCGTACGGCGTCCGGGCCGGTGGCGGTCACGGTGGTGTCCGGGAGGCCCTGGCAGGTCAGCGTGGCGGCCGACTGCCCGGTGAGGGCGGCCGACAGCATCGCGGCGTCGGGCTCGTGCTTGGCGTACGCCTCCGGGTAGCCGCTGCGCTGCACGCGCTGCGCGGCGACCGTGAGCGGGAGCTTCTGGTAGTCGTCCACCTTGGCCAGGTGCTCGTAGAAGACGCCCGCCGCGTACGTCGGGTCCATGATCTGCTTCTCGGTGCCCCAGCCCTGCGAGGGCCGCTGCTGGAACAGGCCGAGCGAATCCCGGTCCCCGTGGGTGATGTTGACGAGCTGCGACTCCTGGATCGCGGTCGCCAGCGCGATCGTCACGGCCCGCTCGGGCATCCCGCGCCCGGTGCCGACGGCGGCGATCGTCGCCGCGTTCATCGTCTGCTCCTGCGTGAACTCGAACTCCTGGCCGTCGCCCTTCCCGGAGACCACCTTGCAACCGGGGCCGCCCCGGCCGCCGGTGACGTACTGGACGACCAGATAGCCCGCGACCGCGAGCAGCACCACGAAGGCGGCCGAGAACCTGAAGAGGCGGCCGCGTCGACGCTTCTTTGGGGTGGGGGACTGCTCAGGCATCTCCACAAGGTACTGGAGGCTCCTGTTGCCGCTGCGCCGGGTGTGGACAAACGGTGGAGACGCCGTTCGCGTTAGGGTCGACGGCATGGCCGATACCCCACTTGACCTCACGCTGGACGCCGCACGCCTCACCGCGCAGCTCGTCGACCTCCCCTCGGAGAGCGGCAGCGAGAAGCCACTCGCGGACGCGATCGAGACCGCGCTGCGCGCCCTGCCCCACCTGACGGTCGACCGGTACGGCAACAACATCGTCGCGCGCACGAACCTGGGCCGTACAGAACGCGTCATTCTGGCGGGCCACATCGACACGGTCCCGATCGCCGGGAACGTCCCCTCGCGTCTCGACGAGAACGGCGTCCTGTGGGGCTGCGGCACCTGCGACATGAAGTCCGGGGTCGCGGTCCAGCTCCGCCTCGCGGCCACGGTCCCGGCCCCCAACCGCGACCTGACGTTCGTCTTCTACGACAACGAGGAGGTCGCCGCCCCTCTCAACGGCCTCAAGCACGTCTCCGAAGCCCATCCCGAGTGGCTGAAGGGCGACTTCGCGGTCCTCCTGGAGCCGACGGACGGTCAGGTCGAGGGCGGCTGCCAGGGCACGCTCAGGGTGTTCCTGAAGTTCAGGGGTGAACGAGCGCACTCCGCGCGCGCGTGGATGGGCTCCAACGCGATCCACGCGGCCTCCAGGGCACTGGCCAAGCTCGCCGCCTACGAGGCCCGCACCCCGGTCGTGGACGGCCTCCGGTTCCACGAGGGCCTCAACGCGGTGCGCGTGGAAGGGGGCGTGGCCACCAACGTGATCCCCGACCAGTGCACCCTGGTCGTCAACTTCCGCTACGCGCCCGACCGCAGCGAGGCGGAGGCGGAGGCCTTCGTGCGCGAGTACTTCGCCGACTGCGGGGTCGACGAGTTCGTCGTCGACGACCACACCGGCGGAGCCCGCCCCGGCCTCAACCACCCGGCCGCGGCGGCCTTCATGGCGGCCGTCGGCGGCGAGGCCCGCCCCAAGTTCGGCTGGACCGACGTGGCCCGTTTCAGCGCCCTGGGAGTGCCCGCGGTGAACTACGGCCCCGGTGCCCAACTCCTCGCCCACAAGGTGGACGAGAGGGTCGAGGCGGCTCTCGTCCCCGAGGCGGAGCGACGGCTGCGGGACTGGCTCACCGCCTGACATCCGTATGTCCCCCCTCCGTAACCCGCGTAGACCTACGCTGAGGTACGAAACACCTGCAAGTGGAGGGAGCGCACATGGCTACAGGCAACCCCGAGGGCAAGCAGCAGCCACCCGAGGAGCAGCGCCTGGGACCGGTCCTCCGGAGACGCGGCCAGGTGACCGCGAGCACGACAGACCAGCGTCTCCTGGACGCGGGCGGCCCCTCGGACTGGGTCCACACCGACCCGTGGCGTGTTCTGCGTATCCAGTCGGAGTTCATCGAGGGCTTCGGCACACTGGCCGAACTGCCGCCCGCGATCAGCGTGTTCGGCTCCGCCCGCACCAAGCCGGACTCGCCGGAGTACGAAGCGGGCGTACGGCTCGGACGCGGCCTCGTGGAGGCCGGGTGGGCCGTGATCACCGGCGGCGGCCCCGGAGCCATGGAGGCGGCCAACAAGGGCGCTCTGGAGGCCAAGGGCATGTCCGTCGGCCTGGGCATCGAGCTGCCCTTCGAACAGGGGCTCAACGCCTACGTCGACATCGGCCTGAACTTCCGTTACTTCTTCGTCCGCAAGATGATGTTCGTCAAGTACGCCCAGGGCTTCGTGGTCCTGCCCGGCGGTCTCGGCACTCTGGACGAACTCTTCGAGGCCCTGACCCTCGTGCAGACCCAGAAGGTCACCCGCTTCCCGATCGTGCTGTTCGGCAGCGACTACTGGGGCGGCCTGGTCGACTGGCTGAAGAACACCCTGATCGCCCAGGGCAAGGCGTCGGAGAAGGACCTTCTGCTGTTCCACGTCACGGACGACGTGGAGGAAGCGGTCGCGCTGGTGTCCAAGGAAGCCGGCCGCTAAGGCCGTTCGGCGGTTACGCGAGCCCCCGGCGGGCGACCGCCGGGGGCCGATGCCCCGCGATCGACGCCACCATGTCCAGCACCTGCCGCGTTTCCGCGACCTCGTGCACCCGGTACACCTGCGCCCCCAGCCACGCCGACACGGCAGTGGTCGCGAGCGTGCCGACGACCCGCTCCTTGACCGGCTTGTCGAGCGTCTCGCCCACGAAGTCCTTGTTGGACAGGGACACCAGCACCGGCCACCCCGTCTCGACCATCTCGCCGAGCCGCCGGGTCGCCTCCAGACTGTGCCGTGTGCTCTTGCCGAAGTCGTGCCCGGGATCGATCAGCACCGACTCCCTGGGCACGCCCAGGGAAACGGCCCGCTCGGCGAGCCCCAGAGTCACGCGCAGGATGTCGGCCATGACGTCGTCGTACGTCACCCGGTGCGGGCGCGTCCGGGGCTCGGCGCCGCCCGCGTGCGTGCACACCAGGCCCACGCCGTACCGCGCGGCGACCTCCGCGAGCCGCGGATCGACGCCGCCCCAGGCGTCGTTCAGGAGATCCGCGCCTGCTTCGCAGACGGCCTCGCCGACCTCGTGCCGCCAGGTGTCGACGCTGATGATCACGTCGGGAAAGCGGCGCCGCACCTCGGCCACGAAGCCGACCGTGCGCCGTGCCTCCTCCTCGGCGGTGACCTCCTCGCCGGGGCCAGCCTTGACCCCGCCGATGTCGATGATGGCGGCGCCCTCCGCCACCGCGTGCTCCACGCGCGCGAGGGCGGGCTCGTCGCGGAACGTCGCCCCCTGGTCGTAGAAGGAGTCCGGGGTGCGGTTCACGATCGCCATGATCACCGGCTCGTGTGCGTCGAATTCACGCCTGCCCAGCCTGAGCATCCCCTGTGACCTCTCCTAGTACTGCCCCGTCTTCAGCCGCCTGTGACCCTAACTGTCAGCGTCGCATGGCACGATCGGACCCTGACACATTCGGCTTCGGCACGTCCGACCTCGACGCCCGTGGAGACCCCAGCGATGTTCATGTTCCTGTTCCTGGTCGTCGGGCTGGCCGTCGTGGTCGGCGCCGTGACCCTCTCGGTGATCGGCGGCGGCGAGAACGCCCCGCTGCCCGGCGTCGCGCCCGAGCGCCTCGACGACGCGCTGCCCCCGGACCGGCCCGTCGACCAGGCCGACGTGGAGAGCATTCGCTTCCCGCTCGCCGTACGGGGCTACCGCATGGCCGAGGTGGACGACGCGCTGAGCCGCATCGCCGCCGAACTCGCCGAGCGCGACGCCCGGATCGCCGACCTGGAGTCCGCGCTGGCGGGCGCGCGGAGCCACCGCGTCTCCATCGAGAAGCCCGCCGAGGGCGACCACCAGTGAGCGAGGCCGTGGCCGGTCCCGACGGTGCCCTGCGCTGCCCCTGGGCGCTGTCCACCGAGGACTACATCACGTACCACGACGAGGAGTGGGGCCGCCCGGTCCACGGCGACGACGCCCTCTACGAGCGGCTCTCCCTGGAGGCCTTCCAGTCGGGTCTCTCCTGGATCACGATCCTGCGCCGCCGTGAGGGATTCCGGGCCGCCTTCGCGGGCTTCAGGATCGCCGAGGTCGCGACCTTCACGGACGCCGACCGCGCACGCCTCCTCGCCGACGAGGGCATCATCCGCAACCGCGCCAAGGTCGACGCGACGATCGCCAACGCGCGCGTGCTGGCCGACTGGGCGCCGGGCGAACTGGACGAGTTCATCTGGTCCCACGCCCCGAAGCCGGGCCCGGCCCCGAAGACACTCGGGGACGTCCCGGCGGTCACGGACGAGTCGACGACCCTGGCGAAGGCCCTGAAGAAGCGGGGCCTGAGATTCGTCGGGCCGACGACCGCGTACGCCCTGATGCAGGCGTGCGGGCTGGTGGACGACCACCTGGTCGACTGCGTGGCCCGCCGCCCCTGAGCTCAGCGGCCCAGATACTTCGGCGTCTCCTTGTCGACGAAGGCCCGCACGGCGATCGAGTGGTCCTCCGACGCGCCCGCGCGGGACTGGAGTTCGTCCTCCTTCTCCAGCGTCTCCTCAAGGGTGTGCGAGAAGCCGTAGGCCACCGCCTCCTTGAGTGCCGCGTACGCCACCGTCGGCCCGTCTGCCAGGGCCCGCGCCACCTTCTCGGCCTCGGCGTGCAGTTCGCCCGCGGGCACGAGACGGTTGGCGATCCCGAGGTCGTACGCGTCCTGCGCCGTGATCGTGCGCGGGAACAGCAGCAGGTCGGAGGCGCGCCCGGGACCGACCACCCTGGGCAGCGTCCAGGAGATGCCGGAGTCCGCGGTCAGCGCCACATTCGCGAAGGACGTGTTGAAGCCCGCCCGGTCCGACACCACGCGGTAGTCCGCGGCCAGCGCGAGCCCGAAGCCGGCCCCGGCCGCGACCCCGTTGACCCCGGCCACCACGGGCTTCGCCATCCCGGCCAGCGCCCGCACGATGGGGTTGTAGTGCTCCTTCACCGTGGTCATGGTGGCCCCGGTCCCGGCCTCCCGGTCGGAGGCCAGCAGCGTGATGTGCTCCTTGAGGTCCTGGCCCACGCAGAACGCCCGCTCGCCGGCCGCGGTCAGCAGCACCGCCCGTACGGCGTCGTCGCCCGCCGCGGCCTGTACCGCCTCCCGGAGGGCGACCTTGGTCGCGATGTTCAGCGCGTTCATCGCCTCGGGGCGGTTCAGCGTGATCTTCGCGAGTCCGTCGCTCACCTCGTAGAGCACGGTGTCGGCCATGGTGTGTCCCCTCCGGTGTGGCGGCTCCGGCGTACCGGTCGGTACGCCCTGTGTCCGTAGGACAGCATGGCGGAGATCGCCGTCCACGCACCGGACCGGACGTGTGACCTGCGTCAAAGAATTCCGGGCCGGATTCGGTCGGCGCGGGTCCGCGCGGCGGCGAAGTATCGCAGTCACATCGGCGAATTGAGTGGTTTTGCTCGCGCGCGTTGCCCAAGCGATGCCGACTGATGTTGGTCATCGGGTCCTGAGATGCGGGATAATGGCTTGGAAGCAATGTGTTCGATGCCGGTGACGCGTGTCTCATTAGGGGCCGCGCGTGCCCTCCATGGGGCCGTCGGCGACGATGAGCTGGTTTCAGGAAGGGGAACGAGCATGGCGGCCATGAAGCCGCGGACGGGCGATGGCCCGCTCGAGGTGACCAAGGAGGGGCGGGGCATCGTCATGCGCGTTCCGCTCGAAGGCGGCGGTCGGCTCGTCGTCGAGCTGACCCCTGACGAGGCCGACGCCCTGGGCGACGCCCTCAAGAAGGTCGTCGGCTGACGCGGCGGAACGCGCCCATACCCCTTCAGCTGCCCCGGCATCCGAGATGGTGCCGGGGCAGCTGCTTTCCCGCGTTCCCAAGGCGTCCTACCGCTTGACCGCGCACAGCAGTCCGTCGCCCACCGGCAGCAGCGAGGGCACCAGCTCCGGGCTCTCGCGCACCGCCCGCAGCAGCTCGCGCAGCCGCAGCACCTCGGTCGGCTGCGGGCCCGAGTCCACGGTCCGGCCGTTGGCGAAGACACCCTCGAAGACCACCAGGCCACCCGGACGCAGCAGGCGCAACGATTCAGCGAGATAGTCCAGGAACTCCTGCCGGTCGCCGTCGCAGAACACCAGGTCGTAGCCGGCGTCCGCGAGCCGGGGCAGCACGTCCAGGGCGCGGCCCGGGATGAAGCGGGCCCGGTTGCTGGCGAAGCCGCAGGCGCGGAAGGCCTGGCGGGCGAACTGCTGGTGGTCCGGCTCCTGGTCGACGGTGGTCAGTACCCCGTCCGGCCGCATGCCGTGGAGAAGATGCATCCCGGACACGCCGGTCCCGGTACCGATCTCCGCCACCGCCTTCGCGTCCACGGTGGCGGCCAGCATCCGCAGCGCGGCGCCCGTGCCGGGCGACACCGAGCGCAGCCCTGCCTCGCGGGCCCGGTCCCGGGCCCAGCGCAGTGCTTCGTCCTCGGCGACATAGGCGTCGGCGAACGCCCAGCTCGTCTGCCGGTTGCCGGTAATGACCCTCTCCTGTCCCCGTGGTTGCCTGGGCGTGACTGTATCCGTTGGTGCCGGGAACCTGCTGATGGGACCGGGCGTTTAGAGGGGGAGGAATGCACTGGGGGACGCGGCCGGAGGGGAGAGCGGGGGATGAGGATGGATCAGGACGTCGAGCAGCGGCGGGAGCAGGGGACCGGGCATCGGCTCGTACCGCCGGAAGGTCGGTATGAGCGTGTATCAAATTCTCGTAAAACCCCTTATCCGGAGCTAACGGGCGAGGTGGCTATGGTAGGGACTCCACTGGACACCACCAGAGCCGACAGGGGAGGTGCGGCTGTACCTGTGGATCGGGGAGGAGTGCTCCGGCGCTTTCTCGGATCGGCGGGCAGGCCGAAATCCGTGAACGACACCGCTGCTGACCACAGCCACGCCGCTGACCATGCCCAGACCGCGACCTTCTCCACCGACGCGGACGGGCAGGCGTGGACTCCGCCCACCTGGGAGGAGATCGTCAGCACCCACAGCGGCCGTGTGTACCGGCTCGCGTACCGCCTGACGGGGAACCAGCACGACGCCGAGGACCTCACACAGGAGGTCTTCGTCCGGGTCTTCCGTTCCCTGTCGACCTACACGCCCGGCACCTTCGAGGGCTGGCTGCACCGCATCACCACCAACCTCTTCCTGGACATGGTCCGCCGCAAGCAGCGCATCCGCTTCGACGCGCTCGGGGAGGACGCGGCCGAGCGCCTGCCCAGCCGCGAGCCTTCGCCCCAGCAGGTCTTCAACGACGCGCACTTCGACGCCGACGTCCAGCAGGCCCTCGACACCCTCGCCCCCGAGTTCCGGGCGGCCGTCGTCCTGTGCGACATCGAGGGCCTCTCGTACGAGGAGATCGCCGCGACCCTGGGCGTCAAGCTCGGCACGGTCCGGTCCCGGATCCACCGTGGCCGCTCCCAGCTGCGCAAGGCCCTCGCACACCGTTCGCCGGAAGCACGGGCCGAGCGCCGTTCCTTCGTGGCGCGTGTGCCCGCGCTGGGGGGAGGGGGCGCGTCCGCGTGAGTGGATCACGTCCTACGCCTGCGGAGCAGCATCTGGGAGACCGACTTTCCGCCCTGGTGGACGGGGAGCTCGGTCATGAGTCGCGCGATCGCGTACTGGCGCACCTGGCCACCTGTACGAAGTGCAAGGCCGAGGCCGACGCGCAGCGCCGACTGAAGAACGTGTTCGCGGAAATGGCCCCACCGCCCCCCTCCGAGAGCTTCCTGGCCCGCCTCCAGGGACTCCCCGGGGGAGACGGTGACTCGGACGCCGAGGAGCCACCCGGCGGGGGACTCTTCGCCGGAGCCGGCTTCTTCGGCGTGAAAAGAGACGGCCCGCTCGACGCGTTCGAGTTCGGCTACGTGCCCGCGGGCCCGCACGCCGCGACAGCCCTGACCCCGTCGTCCGCACCGGCCCGCGAGGGCTTCCGCATCCATGACGTCAGCCGGCACGACACCGACCGCTCCGCCTCGCGCGGAATGCGGTTCGCGTTCGTCGCCGCCGGCGCGGTCTCACTGGCCGCGATCGCCCTGGGCGGGGTGGCCACGGTCACGCCGGGCGACACCGCGGCCGAGGCGAGGGGCGGCGCGGGAGTGACCCCGGCCCGCACGCAGGGCACGGGCGCCGCGCCCGCCGACTCCGGGCGCCGCCGTGGCGTCGGGCCCCTGCTCGCCCAGGGCACGAGCCAGCGGTCGATGCTCGGTGACACCCCGATGGCCCCGACCTCCGTCTCCGCGCCGCTGCTGCCCGGGGTGCCGTCCCCGGCGGCCGTCCGGGGCGACGACGAGGTCATGCACACGCTGACCGCGCCCGTAGTGGCCGGTGCGGCGGTCATGTCCCCGCTGATACGCCCGCTCAGCACGAACCCGCCGGTCGCCCTCACCTCGTGGTCCACGGCCCCCGATGTCATGGCCCCCGGCCTGCTGCGCGCACCCGACGCCACCTCTTCCCCCACTCCAGCCCCCTCCGCCTCCTCCCGCCCCCTCCGCTGACCGGCCCCTGCACCGCACCCCGCCGACCTGGTTGAATCCGGGGAGTACGGGGTGGCACGGCGGGCGGTGGGGAGCACATGGACGAGGGGACACCGAAACCGAAGTGGTGGGGTCGAGGGCGCGCGGCGACGCCTGCTGCGGGCGGGGGCGGCGGTAGCGGTCATATCGGTGTGGGCGCGAGCGCTGAAGTCGCTTCTCCCGACGGGGACTTCGAGCGGGAGCGGCCCGTGCAGGCGTCCGGTGACGCCCCACAGGCCCTCGCAACGGCCTCCGGCGCTCCTGTCCCGCCGGCCCCCTCAGCGGCTGCCGGCACCCCCGTCCCACTTGACGCCACCCCCACGCCCGTTCCCGACCCCTGGCACCGCTACGACCCCTGGGCACCCCCGCCACTGATCGCCCCCCTCCAGCAGACCGGTGCGGCAGCCCCCACCCACCAGCAGCGTCGCAACCGCACCCGGAAACTCCTCGTCGTCTCCGGGCTGGTGCTCGCCCTGGTCTCCGGCGGCGTCGGAGGCGTCGTAGGGGCGTATCTGGAGCGGGACGGTGTCGGCGGTGGAGACGTCGTCCTGCCGCAGGCCGGTGCGGAGGACGGTGGGCGGGCGGCCGGGAGCGTGGCCGGGATCGCCGCTCGGGCGCTGCCCAGTGTGGTGACGCTGCATGTGACCGGTGACGAGGAGTCGGGGACCGGTACCGGGATCGTGCTGGACACGCGGGGGCACATCCTCACCAACAACCATGTCGTGCAGCCGGCCGGCGCCGACGGCGAGATATCCGTGAGCTTCAGCGGGGGACAGACCGCCAGGGCGAAGGTCGTCGGGCACGACACCGGGTACGACCTCGCCGTAGTGCAGGTGAGCCGGGTGCGCGGGCTCAGGCCGATGCCCCTCGGCAACTCCGACAACGTGCGGGTCGGCGACCCCGTCGTGGCGATCGGCGCGCCCTTCGACCTCGACAACACCGTGACCGCCGGGATCATCAGCGCCAAGGACCGGCCCATCACCGCAGGCGGCGACGCGGCGGACGGGAGCGACGTCTCGTACGTGGACGCCCTGCAGACCGACGCGCCCATCAACCCGGGCAACTCCGGCGGGCCGCTGCTCGACGCCCAGGGGCGGGTCGTGGGGATCAACTCGGCGATCCGGTCCGCCGACGACGGGACCGACACGGGCGACGGCCAGGCCGGTTCGATCGGGCTCGGCTTCGCCATCCCCGTCAACCAGGCCAAGCGCGTCGCCGAGGAACTGATCAACACCGGGAGGGCCACCCACCCGGTCATCGGCATCACCCTCGACATGGACTACACCGGGGACGGAGCCCGCGTCGCGGCCAAGGGCAGTGGCGGCGGCCCCGCCGTCACCGCCGGCGGCCCCGGTGCCAGGGCCGGGCTCAAGGCGGGCGACATCATCACCGAGGTCGACGGCGAGCGCGTCCACTCGGGCGACGAACTCATCGTCAGGACCCGCGCCCACCGCCCCGGCGACCACCTGCGCCTGACTCTCCGGCGGGAAGGCAAGGACATGACCGTGTCGCTCGCTCTGGGCTCCTCGACCGGCGATTGACAGAAACGTCACAGGCGAGAGCCCCGCGCCCCGTCCCACTAGGCAAACAACCCGGAAAACCGGTCCCGTACACCCACTCGTAGCCCACGGGACAGTACCGGTCGGGTGGGATGGCCGGGTACCGTGGACCCGGCCCGGACCACGGAAGACCCGCACAGCCACCGAGGGCCGAGGACCGAGGACATCGCAAGGAGCTTCAGGTGTTCAATGACATAGGACCGCTAGAGCTGGTGACGATCATTGTCCTCGCCGTGCTCGTCTTCGGTCCGGACAAGCTCCCGAAGGTCATCCAGGACGTCATGCGGACGATCCGGAAGATCCGAGAGTTCTCGGAGAGCGCCAAGGCGGACATCCGCGAGGAACTGGGCCCGGACTTCAAGGACTTCGACTTCGAGGACCTCAACCCCAAGACGTTCCTGCGCAAGCAGCTGGACAACGACGAGCTGGGGCTCAAGGAGATCCGCAACGGCTTCGACCTGAAGAAGGAGATGGCCGAGGTCACGGAGGCGGTGCAGAGCGCCGACACTCCGAGTTCGCCGTCCGCTTCCGGTGGCCGTATCGACATGACCAAGAAGCCCGAGGACCCCGAGAAGGACGAGCGCCCGCCCTTCGACGCGGATGCCACCTGATCCTCCGGCGCGGCTCCCGCAGCGCTTCCCACGTGACGCGTTTCATACGTTTGCCACGCCCTCGTACGGCCTGAACACGGCCTCCGCACGCCTCACGCGCCGGGCGCTTTCCGGGCTGTCTCGCACGAGGTGGCTATGCTGCCGAGTTGTTGTGCGGACCGGGCGAGTCGCCCGAAGGGGGGCGGGCCGCCCCGGTCCGACGAGAGCGAGGAGGCGTCCGGCATGGAGACGACGAGTCGGGTAGGCGCGCAGGCGCCGGCCGCGGAGGGCGGACAACAGGTCCCCTCCGCCCGGCGCACGGTCGACGGCTACCTGCTGGCGCCCTTCCCGTGGTACGGCCTCGACGAGGCCTTCACGGGGCCGCGCTGGCTGATGCAGGTGGGCATGGCGGCGGACGGTGCCGTCGAGCACGGTTCGATCGGGCACGGCGACGAGCCCTCCGTACGCAACGAAGGCACGGAGGACAAGGAGAAGTTCGCGGTGGTCGTCACCGTCGCGGGCAACCCCGCACGGCGCACGGCCGACGGCACGGGTCTCCTGGAGGCCACCTCGGTGTCCTCGGCTGCCTGGCTCGCCGGTGTCGGACTGCTGTCCTTCACCTGGCCCGGCCAGATGGACCACACCCTGCGCGACGACTGGCTGGAGCAGCAGACCGAGACGGCCTGGGTACTGGCCGACGACCTCGCGGGCGACGCCTGGTCGACCCTGTCCCTGCCGGTGGACGGTGTCCCGACGCCCTTCCACTACCGCGAGTCCGAGTTCGGCTGGGTACTGGCCGGGTCGACCCAGGCGGGGGTCCACGTGGGGGCCTACGGCCGGGGCATGAGCGCCTACGGGCTCGGCTTCGCCATGATCAAGGACATCGCGACGTACGCCCAGTAGCTGCTACGACGATGGGGGCGCCGTCTCACCGGACGGCGCCCCCATCGTCGTAGGAAGAGCTCTAGAACTTGTTCTTGGGAGTGATCCCGAGTGACAGTCCCGAAAGGCCCCGCTGCCGTCCCCCGAGCTTCCCCGCGATCGCCCGCAGGGCCGCGCCCGCCGGGGAGTCGGGGTCGGTCAGGACCACCGGCTTGCCGTCGTCGCCGCCCTCGCGGAGGCGGACGTCGATCGGGATGGAGCCGAGGACGGGGACCGAGGCGCCCGTCGTGCGGGTCAGGCCGTCGGCGACCGACTGGCCGCCGCCGGTGCCGAAGACGTCGACCATCTCGCCGCAGTGCGGGCAGGGCAGGCCCGCCATGTTCTCGACGACGCCGACGATCTTCTGGTGGGTCTGTACGGCGATGGAGCCCGCCCGCTCGGCGACCTCGGCCGCCGCCTGCTGAGGGGTCGTCACGACGAGGATCTCGGCGTTCGGGACGAGCTGCGCGACCGAGATCGCGATGTCGCCCGTGCCCGGCGGGAGGTCGAGGAGCAGCACGTCCAGGTCGCCCCAGTACACGTCCGCCAGGAACTGCTGGAGCGCCCGGTGGAGCATCGGGCCGCGCCACACGACCGGGGCGTTGCCCGGGGTGAACATGCCGATGGAGATGACCTTCACGCCGTGCGCGGACGGCGGCATGATCATGTTCTCGACCTGGGTGGGAGTGCCGTCGGCGCCCAGCATGCGCGGCACGCTGTGGCCGTAGATGTCGGCGTCGACGACCCCGACCTTGAGACCGTCGGCCGCCATTGCCGCCGCGAGGTTCACCGTCACCGAGGACTTGCCGACGCCACCCTTGCCGGAGGCGACCGCGTAGACGCGGGTGAGGGAGCCGGGCTTGGCGAAGGGGACCTCGCGCTCGGCCGTGCCACCGCGCAGGGCGGTCGCGAGTTCCTTGCGCTGCTCGTCGCTCATCACGTCGAGGGTCACGTCGACGCCGGTGACGCCCTCGACACCCAGGACCGCCTCCGTCACGCGCTGCGTGATCGTCTCGCGCATGGGGCAGCCGGAGACCGTCAGGTACACGGTGACCGCGACCGCTCCGTCCGCACCGATCTCCACCGACTTGACCATCCCCAGTTCGGTGATGGGTCGGTGGATCTCGGGGTCGTTCACCGTCGACAGTGCTTCACGCACCGCGTCTTCCGTAGCCATGGGTCGATGGTACGGCGCCGACCGGTCCCTTCGGCCAGCCCGTCAGCGGTCGTCTGCGTCACGCACCGCAGACCGTTCTGCCGGGAATACGACATGCCCGTCGTGCCGCACGTCCAGTTCCTTCACCAGGTCCTGCAGCTCGGAGCGGATCCAGTCCCGGGTCGCCACCTCGCCGAGACCGATGCGCAGGGCGGCGATCTCGCGGGTGAGGTACTCGGTGTCGGCGATCGACCGCTCGTTCTGCTTGCGGTCCTGTTCGAGGTTGACCCGGTCGCGGTCGTCCTGCCGGTTCTGCGCGAGCAGGATCAGCGGGGCGGCGTAGGAGGCCTGGAGGGACAGCATCAGGGTGAGGAAGATGAACGGGTAGTTGTCGAACCGCAGATCACCGGGCGCGAAGATGTTCCACAGCACCCAGACGATGATGACGATCGTCATCCAGACGATGAACCGTCCGGTGCCCAGGAAGCGGGCGATCCGTTCCGACAGCCGTCCGAAGGCCTCCGGGTCGTACTCGGGCAGCAGCCTGCGCCGGGGCGGCCGCGGCTGGTCGAGCCGGGTCCGCGACCGGGTGGTGGCGGTCGCGCCCGCCGGTGTCCGCTCACGCGTGGTCTCGCGCTCAGGAGTCATGAGCCGCCACCTCCTCTGTCCCTGCCTCGTTCTCGTCCTCGTCCAGGTGGAATTCCGTCTCCCGCCAGTCCTCGGGAAGCATGTGGTCCAGTACGTCGTCCACGGTCACCGCGCCGAGCAGCGACCCGGTCTCGTCGACCACCGGCGCCGCGACCATGTCGTACGTCGCGAAGAACCCGGCGATGAGCTGCAACGAGGCGTTCGGGTCCAGAGGTTGCAGATCGTCGTCGATGATCGCGCTGACCAGGGTGTACGGCGGGTCGCGCAGCAGCCGTTGGAAGTGGACGGTGCCGAGGTACTTGCCGGTGGGGGTGTCGTCGGGCGGGCGGCACACATAGACCTGGGCGGCGAGGGCGGGGGAGAGGTCGGCGTTGCGGACCCGGGCGAGCGCGTCGGCGACGGTCGCGTCCGGTCGCAGGACGATCGGCTCGGTCGTCATGAGGCCGCCCGCGGTGTGCTCCTCGTAGGACATCAGGCGGCGGACGTCGGCCGCTTCGGAGGGCTCCATCAGGTTCAGCAGCCGCTCCTGGTCCTCCTCGGGCAGCTCGCCGAGCAGGTCGGCCGCGTCGTCCGGGTCCATCGCCTCCAGGACGTCCGCCGCGCGCTCCTCCTTCAGCTTGCCGAGGATCTCGATCTGGTCGTCCTCCGGGAGCTCTTCGAGGACGTCGGCGAGGCGGTCGTCGTCGAGGGCGGCGGCGACCTCGGCCCGGCGCTTGGGGGAGAGGTGGTGCAGAACGTTGGCGAGGTCGGCCGGGCGCAGCTGCTCGAAGGTGGCCAGGAGGCTCTCCGCGCCCTGTCCCTGCTCCTCGAGGGAGAACCCGGTGACGGCGGACCACTCCACGGTCAGCGTCTCGCCCTTGGCCCTTCTGAAGGCTCCGCCGGGCCTGCCCTTGCGGACGAAGACCCGGTCGATCTCCCAGTCCCGGCGGGCCGGCAGCTGCTGCACCGCCAGGTCGAGAACGGTGACCTCCTCGCCGGTCTCCACGAGGGTGACGCGCCGGTCGAGGAGTTCGCCGAACACGAGCCGTTCGGTGGGCCGTTGCTCGAAGCGGCGGACGTTGAGCACGCCGGTGGTGACGACCTGGCCGGACTCGATGCCGGTGACCCGGGTCATGGGGAGGAAGATGCGGCGCCGGGTGGAGAGTTCGACGACCAGGCCGAGCAGGCGCGGGGGCTTTTGGCCGACGCGCAGCATGACGACGAGATCGCGGACGCGGCCCACCTGGTCGCCGTTGGGATCGAAGACGGCGACACCGGAGAGGTGCGAGACGAAGACCCTGGGGGCGCCCCCTGCCATGGCCGCACCTCCCTTTCTTTTGCTGGTTTCCGGATGTTCCGATTTGCCCGCTCGGACGGGCTTCAGGCTAGCCCGTCCGATTGCGATCCGCGCAGGTGGGCGGTCCGGAGGGACCCGCTCCGCCACCGTGTGGCGACCCCGGTACGCTGCCGTACGCCATCGCCGCCCTCCGCACGAAAGGCCCCCCACCTGTGACTGCGATTCCCCCGGTCCGAAACCGTCGTGCGGCGCTGCTCGGCGCGGTCTGTGCCCTGGTCGTGACGGGCACGGGACTGACGGGCTGCAGTGAGGATCCGGACGCGGGGACCAACGGGATCGGCAAGCTGGCCGCCGACAAGATCCAGTCGAAGTCGGTGACGGCCGCGGGCGCCGCCGACGCCGTACGGCTGTCCGGGACCGTCGTCACCAGTGGGCGGACGTACAAGCTCGACATGCGGCTGAAGTCCGACGGCGGCAGCGGCTCGGTCACCTCCCAGGGGTCGACGTTCGGGCTGCTGCGGGTCGGCGAGCAGCTGTATCTGAAGGCCGACGCGGACTTCTGGAACAGCAACGGGGACTCGGGCGTCGGCGACTCGCTGCACGGCAAGTACGTGAAGGTGCCGCAGGGCGACCCCTCGTACAAGAAGTTCAGTGGTTTCACGGACAAGGACGTCCTCCTCTCCAGTCTGCTGACCCTGCACGGTTCACTCGCGACGGACGGACACCACGACCAGAACGGCGTCCGCACGATCCGCATCACCGGCGACGACGGCTCCGGCGGCACCCTCGACGTGTCCCTGGAGGGCAAGCCGTATCCGCTCCGGCTGGTCCGCGCGGGCGGCGCGGGCACCCTGACCTTCTCGGACTGGGGCAAGAGCTTCGCCGTGACGGAACCCGCGGACGACGACACTGTCGACTACGGCAAGCAACTGCCGTCTTCCTAGCGGTGGTTACCGCCGTTTGCGTTTCTTCAGCAGCAGGCGCGGCAGCGCGGCCGGGGCCGGCTGACGGGTCGTCGCGGGAGAGGGCAGCGGAGGTTCCGCCAGCGAACCCTCGGGCAACTCGCCCGTGGCGCCCGTCGGTTCGAGCCGCAGCACCCGGCACTCGCGCGCCCAGCGCTCCGTCATCGCCTCGCCGTCGGGCGCGTTGAGCCGCTTGCCCTTCAGCTCGCCGACGGTGGCGGTCCAGGCCTCCGAGCCCGGCGCCAGTTCCACGACCTTCGCCGTCCATACGACCAGCCGGCCGCCCTTGTCCTTGCTGCGGACCGTGACCTCGGCGCCGCCGCCGTCGGTCAGCCCCGGCAGCGGCTGCTCGCCCGGACCGTCACCGACCAGACAGGCCGCGCCCTCGTGCCAGACGTGCCACAGGGCACGGGCCGGTACGCCCGGACCGTTGACCCAGACGAGACCGGACTTCTTCGTGGCCTCCTCGACGAGGGCCTGGTCGAGCAGCTCGCTGCTAGTCATGGGCTCAGCCTATCCAGGCCGCTCACAGCCAGCCGTTGCGCTTCAGCGTGCGGTGGATCGCCAGACAGACCGTCACCGTGAAGGCGAGCACCACCGGATACCCGTACCGCGCGTGCAGCTCCGGCATGTGCTCGAAGTTCATGCCGTATACACCGGTCACCATCGTCGGTACGGCGATGATCGCGGCCCACGCGGTGATCTTCCGCATGTCCTCGTTCTGGGCGACGGACGCCTGCGCGAGGTTGGCCTGGAGGATCGAGTTCAGCAGCTCGTCGAAGCCGATGACCTGCTCCTGGACCCGGGCGAGGTGGTCGGCGACATCGCGGAAGTACTTCTGGATGTCGGGGTCGATCAGCCGCATCGGCCGCTCGCTCAGCAGCTGCATGGGACGCAGCAGCGGCGACACCGCGCGCTTGAACTCCAGTACCTCGCGCTTGAGTTGGTAGATCCGCGCCGAGTCGACACCGCGCGAGACCCCGCCCTTGCGGCCAGGCGTGAACACCTCGGTCTCGACCTCGTCGATGTCGTCCTGCACCGCGTCCGCGACCGCGACATAGCCGTCGACGACGTGGTCGGCGATCGCGTGCAGCACCGCCGAGGGACCGCGGGCGAGCAGCTCGGGGTCGTCCTGCAGCCGGTGCCGCAGCGCCCGCAGCGAACCCTGGCCGCCGTGCCGGACGGTGATGAAGAAGTCCCGCCCGGTGAAGCACATGACCTCGCCGGTCTCCACCACCTCGCTGTTGGCGGTGAGCTGGTCGTGCTCGACGTAGTGGATGGTCTTGAAGACAGTGAACAGGGAGTCGTCGTAGCGCTCCAGCTTGGGCCGCTGGTGGGCCTGCACCGCGTCCTCGACGGCGAGCGGGTGGAGTCCGAACTCCCCGGCGATACCGGCGAATTCGGCCTCGGTCGGCTCGTGCAGCCCGATCCACACGAAGCCGCCGTCGCGCCTCACCTGGCGCATCGCCTCGTGCGGGGTGAGCGGCTTGCCGGTGTCGACGCGGGCTCCGTCGCGGTAGACGGCGCAGTCGACGACGGCCGACGGGGTGCCGGGGTCACGCGTGGTGTCGTACGCGCCGCCGTCCTTGCGCAGGGAGGGGCGGGACGGGCGGACCACGGCACGCAGGTCGCGGATCATCGACATGGCGGGCTCCTTCGCGACGAGCAACGAAAGGCGCCAACGACGGTTGGAACTGACCGGAATGGGGACGTCCTGTGTGCGGATGTTTGGCACGTCCACAAAGCGGGGAGCACCGCACCGTCGCGGTGGCGAGTTTCGCTACTGATACAGGCACTGACTTCGGAACAGACAGATCGAACAGATCAGGCAGATCAGGAAAAGGAAACGAAGTGCTCTTCCGCGACAGTGAAGAAGTGCGAGCGGCGGCAGCCGGCTGGAGGGGCTAGAGCCAGAGCGACGACATCAGCGGCCGGAAGAGCGGGTGGTACTGCCAGGTCGACTTCGGTCCATTGCAGCCCCACCTCCTCCGGCCGGTCCCCCGTAGGGGAGTCTCAACGGCGTCGGACTTGATCGCGACTCCCCCAGTGCCCAAAGCCTGGGAGGTACCCCCATCTGCGTGCTGCCCGAACGACCGGCCCAGAGTATCAGCAGGCCGAAGTGTCAAGGCGCTGCTTTGCCCGGTACTGACGAGTTCTATGCTCCCCGCATGGTTGATGTTCTTGCTCTGGTCGAGGCACGGTTGCGCACCGCGCTGGGCGAACCGGACGCGCGCGCGGCGGTCACCTTCCTGGGCACGGACCGCGTCGAGGTACTGCGTTTCCAGGACACCGGTCAGGAGGGCGGCATCGTCCGCTACGCCACGCTCGGCATGTCCGCACAGCCCATGAGCGACCCCACGGCGATGCTCGCCGACCCGGTCGCGGGCCCCCGCGCGGAGCTGGTCCTGTCCGTGCGCGGCGGCCTCGCCGACACCGACAAGGTGCTCCGCCCGCTCGCTGTACTCGCCGCGTCCCCGCAGGTCGAGGGCGTGGTCGTGGCCCCCGGCGCCTCGCTCGACGTGGGCGAGCCGCTGTGGCCCGGCGCCCCCTTCACCTCGGTGCTGGTCGCCGAGCCGGGCGGTCTGGTCGAGGACCTGGAACTCGACGCGCTCCTCGACCCGGTCCGCTTCCTGCCGCTGCTCCCGATGACCCCGAACGAGGCCGCCTGGAAACGCGTCCACGGCGCCCAGGCCCTCCAGGAGCGCTGGCTGACGAACGGGACGGACCTGCGGGATCCGTCCCGCACATCCGTCCCGCTCGACTGACAGCCGGAGTGAGCAAGCTCACCAACGGCGGCCGGGATTCGGCTAGTTGGCGAACACCGCGACACCGTCCTCCGTCGCGTGCCTCGGCTCCAGCACCTCGGCGATGAGGGTCCCCCCGCTCGAACGTAGTTGAGAGTGGGGGAGCGTGAGCGCGTTCCGTCGTACGACGACCACCAGCGCGCCCAGCGCCGCGGTGACGGCGGCGACCACGAACGGGACGTGGATGTCGGTCCAGCCCTCGATCTTCGGCGCGAAGAACGGCGCGGCGGCCGCGGCGAACCAGCGGACGAAGTTGTAGCCGGCGCTCGCCACCGGGCGCGGCGCGTCCGAGACGCCGAGGGCCAGCTCGGTGTAGACGGTGTTGTTCACGCCGATGAAGGCGCCGGACAGGATCGTGCAGACGACGGCGGTGGTGTGGCTGCCGTAGCCGAGGACGAGCACGTCGACGGCGAGCAGCACCAGTGAACCGCCGAGCACCTTCAGGGAGCCGAACCGGGACTGCAGGCGCGGGGCGACGAACACGGAGAAGACGGCGAGCAGCACACCCCAGGCGAAGAACACGGCCCCCGACTTGTAGGGGGTCATGTTCAGCACGAACGGGGTGAAGGCCAGCACGGTGAAGAACGTGTAGTTGTAGAAGAAGGACGAGACGGCCGCGGAGGCCAGACCGCCGTGGCCGAGCGCCCTGAGCGGGTCCAGCAGCGAGGTCTTCCGTGCGGGCTTGGGCTGTTCCTTCAGGAACGCCGTGATGCACAGGAAGCCGATCGCCATCAGGAACGCGGTGCCGAAGAAGGGGTAGCGCCAGCTCTGGTTGCCCAGCAGGGCGCCGACCAGCGGGCCGCAGGCCATGCCGAGGCCGAGGGCGGACTCGTAGAGCAGGATCGCGGCGGCGCTGCCGCCGGCCGCCGCGCCGACGATCACCGCGAGGGCCGTCGAGACGAAGAGCGCGTTGCCGAGGCCCCAGCCGGCCCGGAAGCCGACGAGTTCGCCGACCGAGCCCGAGGTGCCGGCGAGGCCGGCGAAGACCACGACGAGGGCGAGGCCGAGCAGCAGGGTCCTCTTGCCGCCGATCCGGCTGGAGACGAAGCCGGTCACCAGCATCGCGACGGCGGTGATCAGGAAGTACGAGGTGAAGAGCAGGGAGACCTGGCCGGCGGTGGCGTCCAGGCCCTTGGCTATCGACGGCAGGATCGGGTCGACGAGCCCGATGCCCATGAAGGCGACGACCGAGGCGCCGGCGGTGGCCCATACGGCCTTCGGCTGGCGCAGCAGGCTGCCTGTGCCGGCTCCGCTGTCGAAGGGGTCGTCCGTCCCGTCCATGCTTCCTCCCAAGTAGTTGGTGTATGCACATAGTAAGTTAGGCAAGGTA
This sequence comes from Streptomyces sp. NPDC050549, assembly GCF_040655035.1. NCBI lineage: Bacteria > Bacillati > Actinomycetota > Actinomycetes > Kitasatosporales > Streptomycetaceae > Streptomyces > Streptomyces sp. NPDC050549. The sequence continues at coordinate 47,394 of NZ_JBFAJD010000009.1, read as the reverse complement.
ATAAATGCAAGATGCATCTAGTTTCGCTCGGTGAGTGGTCCCGTCCGGACGGGTGATCGTCCTTGACGTGTGGGTGCGAGGGTAGGACCGTGGGGCCCTATGAGGGGCGAACCCAGTTGCCCGAAGTGTGGTGGCCGGGTCAGGGCTCCCGGACTCTTCGCCGATTCCTGGCAGTGCGATGTCCATGGCACGGTGCATCCGGTGCAGCCCGTGATCCCGCCCAGCGTCGAGGCCCTCAGTGTCGTCGTGCATCGCACGCAGGTGCCCGTGTGGATGCCGTGGCCCCTGCCGGTCGGCTGGCTGTTCACGGGCGTGGCGTGCGCGGGGGACGACCGGAGCGGGGGTCGTGCGACGGCTGTCGCGTGCTCCGGGCCCGGGCCGCTCGGTGGGATGGGTGAGCTGATCCTCGTCGCGGAGGAGCTGGGGGTCGGGCTCGGGGCGCGGTATGCCGGGATCGACGGGCCCGATCCGGGGCCTTACATGAGCGTCGAGAAGCCGCCGCAGGCGAAGCTGCTGGCGGCCGGGCGGCCCACGCCCTTGTGGCATGTGGCTACGGCGCCGGATGATCGGGCCGTTTTCGCCGGTGAGGCGTTGGGGTTGTGGCTGTGGGCCGTTGTCTGGCCCGAGCAGTCGGGGTTGTTGATGTACGACGAGCTGGTGCTCACGGATTTGCGGGATGCGGGGGCGGAAGTGGACCTGGTGCCCTGTGGCGCGTTGTCGCCGCGCTTGCTGGAGCCGTAGGCGCCCAAGGGGGTATCTCGGTCGGTTGTGGGGCGGGTGCGGGTGCGTGGGGGCTTGTCGCGCAGTTCCCCGCGCCCCTTGGGGGTCGCGGCTCGGCGTGTTCGAAGGGGCCCTTGGGATGCCGTTACCCTTGAGTGGTCCCTTGTTGAACCGTCGCCGTCTGGAGCTTGCGCGTGCGTATTGATCTGCACACCCACTCCACGGCCTCCGACGGTACGGACTCGCCCGCCGAACTGGTGCGGAATGCCGCCGCTGCCGGGCTGGACGTCGTCGGGCTGACCGATCACGACACCAGCCGTGGGTACGGCGAGGCGATCGACGCCCTGCCTGCCGGGATCACGCTGGTCACCGGGGCCGAGATGTCCTGTCGGATCGACGGGATCTCGATGCACATGCTGGCCTATCTCTTCGATCCCGAGGAGCCGGCGCTGCTCGCCGAGCGGGAGCTGGTGCGGGACGACCGGGTGCCGCGGGCCCGGGCCATGGTGGAGCGGCTCCAGGGGCTGGGTGTGCCGGTGACCTGGGAACAGGTCGCGCGGATCGCCGGTGACGGGTCGGTCGGGCGGCCGCACGTCGCCACCGCGCTGGTCGAGCTGGGTGTCGTACCGACCGTGAACGACGCCTTCACCGCGGACTGGCTGGGCGACGGCGGCCGGGCCCATGTGGCGAAGCACGAGACCGATCCGTTCGAGGCGATCCGGCTGGTCAAGGGCGCGGGCGGGGTCACCGTCTTCGCGCACCCGGGGGCCAGCAAGCGGGGACGCACAGTGCCCGAGTCCGCCATCGCCGAGATGGCCGCGGCCGGGCTCGACGGCATCGAGGTCGACCACATGGACCACGACGCCGAGACACGGGTGCGGCTGCGCGGGCTGGCGAAGGAGCTCGGGCTGCTCGTCACCGGGTCCAGCGACTACCACGGGAGCCGCAAGTCCGTGCAGCTCGGTGAGTACACGACCGATCCCGAGGTCTACGGCGAGATCACGCGGCGCGCGACCGGTGCGTTCCCGGTGCCGGGGGCCGGCGGAGTCTGACCCCGCCCGCGTCCTCCCCGCTCACCTCTTCTCAGCAAGGCTTGTGGCTCACCCATGTTCGACGTCGCCGTCTTCGGCTCTCTCTTCCTGACCCTTTTTGTCATCATGGATCCCCCGGGGATCACCCCGATCTTTCTCGCGCTGACCGCCGGACGGCCTGCCAAGGTGCAGAAGCGGATGGCGTTCCAGGCCGTCTGCGTGGCCGGCGGGGTCATCACCGTCTTCGGGCTGCTCGGGCACCAGATCCTCGACTACCTGCATGTCTCCGTGCCCGCGCTGATGATCGCGGGCGGGCTGCTGCTCCTGCTGATCGCGCTCGACCTGCTCACCGGCAAGACCGACGAGCCGAAACAGACCAAGGACGTCAACGTCGCCCTCGTACCGCTGGGCATGCCGCTGCTCGCCGGGCCCGGTGCGATCGTGTCCGTCATCCTCGCCGTGCAGAAGGCCGACAGTGTGGCCACGCAGGTGTCGGTGTGGGCGGCGATCCTCGCCATCCATGCCGTGCTGTGGGTGGTGATGCGGTACTCGCTGCTGATCATCCGGGTCATCAAGGACGGCGGGGTAGTCCTCGTCACGCGGCTCGCGGGGATGATGCTGTCGGCCATCGCCGTGCAGCAGATCATCAACGGGATCACCCAGGTGATCCGCGCGAGCTGAGGCCGGTGAACGCAGAACCCCCGTACGGCGTCGGTGCCGTACGGGGGTTCTGAAGTCTGGTCGCGTTCCGTCTTCGGTGCGGGGCAAATGTCGTAGGTGTTACGAGGCCTTGGTCTCGGCGGGGCGGATCCACAGTCGCTGTCCTATGGCGGCGGCCTGTTGCACGATCCGATTGACGGAGGCGGCGTCCACGACGGTGCTGTCCACGGTGGTGCCGTCGACCTCGTCAAGACGCATGATTTCGAAGCGCATTGGCTTCTCCCTTCGTCTGGTCATCCTCCTGAGGAGAACTACTTGGGTACTGATGTAGTCAACGGGATGCGTGTTACAAACATTCCCTACGCTAAGGAAATTTTTCGAACGCCTAATTACTGACCGGTAAGAGATCGGCACGAGACTGACCGGGACCGGTTGTGTTCGCAGCGTGACCGCCGGGACAATGGAGGCGATGAACGACGACCTCGCGGCCCTCAGTGCCCGCATCGACCGCACGAACGAACTGCTGCAGCGCATGCTCGCCGAAGTGGCGAAGACGCCCTCGACGCATGCGATCTTCGTCGACGCCGGGTATTTGTATGCAGCCGCGGGCCGGCTCGTCTCCGGGACCGAGGACCGGCGCACCTTCGACCTCGACACCGAGGGCCTCATCGAGGCGCTCATCGACAAGGCCCGCACGATCTTCGCGGACAGCCGACTGCTGCGCGTCTACTGGTACGACGGCGCCCGGCGCCGCATCCACACCGCCGAGCAGCAGGCCATCGCCGAACTCCCGGACGTGAAGGTGCGGTTGGGCAATCTCAACGCCAACAACCAGCAGAAGGGCGTCGATTCACTCATCCGCTCCGACCTGGAGTCCCTCGCCCGGCACCGCGCCATCAGCGACGCGGCCCTCATCGGCGGCGACGAGGACCTGGTGTCGGCGGTCGAGGCGGCCCAAGGGTACGGCGCCCGCGTCCACTTGTGGGGCATCGAGGCCCCCGAGGGCCGCAACCAGGCCGAGCCGCTCCTCTGGGAGGTCGACAGCCAGCGCACCTTCGACCTCGACTTCTTCAAGCCCTACGTCTCCCGGCGCACGGCCGCCGTCTACGAGGCCGCCGCCACCCGGCCCACCCGCGACGACGTCCGCTTCGTGGGCGCGCAGATCGCCGCGAAGTGGCTCGCCGCGCGGGGACGGGAGGCGCTGGTGGAACTGCTGCCCGGGCATCCGTACCTGCCCGGTTCGGTCGACCAGGATCTGCTGGTGGAGGCGGAGGGGCTGCTGCAGTACTCCCTGCGCGGGCAGTCCGACCTGCGGCGGTCGCTGCGGGACGGGTTCTGGGAGCACCTGCAGACGCAGTACTGATCGCCTACCGGACGGGCGTGTCCCAGAAGTCGGCGATGGCCCGGGCCGTCGCGGCCGGCTGGTCCGTGTTCGGCGAGTGCTCGGCCCGCGCGATGACCGTCCGCCGCGCCTTCAGCCGTACGGCCATGTCGTCGAGGAGCGGCACCGGCCAGGTGTCGTCGCGTGAACCCGACAGGACGTGCACCGGCAGCGGGACGGCGGCCAGCTCGGCGACCCGGTCCGGCTCGACACACAACTGGCGTCCCGTGGCGAGGAGCTGGGCCGGCTTGGTGCCCAGCCAACGGCGGCGCAGATCGTCCCGGTCGTCCAGTCCCTCGTCCAGCGCGCCACCGGTCTCGGTCTCCTCGGGCGCCTCCATCGACTGGATCGCGTCCCACACCTCCGCCATCGACATCACGGCCAGCGCGTCCCGCAACAGCTTCACCCGATCCTGCTGGGACGCCGAGATCTGCGCGGGCCCCGACGCCATGAGCGTCAGCGACACGAACGGCGCGTGGTCCAGGAGCACGGCGGCCCGCGCGACCTGTCCGCCGAGAGAGTGCCCGAGCAGATGCACCGGCGCGCCGACCGCCTCGGCCAGCGCGAGCACGTCCCGCGCCAACTCGTCCTGGGCGTAGGCGGATTCGTCGTCCCGGGGCCCGTCCGTCTCGTACTGCCCCCGTCCGTCCACGGCGACCGTCCGATACCCGCGCGCACCGAGCGCCACATGCAAGGGGTTGAAGTCCTCCTTGCTCCCGGTGAATCCCGGCAGCAACAGGGCGACCCCCCTCGGCTCGACACCGCCGGCCACGGGCGCATCCACGACGGCGAACTCACCGCGACCGGTCCGCAGCGGGTACGCGCGAGCACCGGGGGGCGGGACGAAGGAGGGGGGCCTACTCATGGGCCGAGGTTATCCGGCCGAGCTGAGCGGGATGGGGACGGGAGGGTGTAACCGGGGTTAACGGGGGAGCGGGAGCGGCGAGCGGAGGGGGAACGCCGACGGCCCGGCCCACGTGGAGTGGGCCGGGCCGTTCGGTGTTGTGTCACTCGGGGGCCGGTCAGCTCTCGCCGGTCTCCGTCGCCGTCGACGCTGTCGCCGCGGCCTTGCGGGGACGGCGCACCCTAGGCTTCGCCTCGGCTGCCTCGGGCTCCGTCGCGACCGGGGCCTCGGCGGTCTTGCGCGTCGTACGGCGACGGGGCTTGGCCTCGGACTCCTCGGCGAGCTGGGCCGGGATGTCGGCGACGGCCTTGCTGGTCGCGGCGCGGCGGCGCGGCTTGGCGTCCGTGCCCTCGGCCGTGTCGACGGCGACGACCTCGGCCGGAGCCGCGGTCTTCCGGGTCCGCGTGGTGCGCGGCTTGGTCTCGACGACCTCGGGCGCCTCGGTGGCGACCGCGGCGGCAGCCGTCTTGCGCGTCCGGCGCGGCTTGACCTCGGCGGCCTCCGATGCTTCGGCTGCTACCGGAGCGACGGCCGTCTTGCGGGTCCGACGGGGCTTCGCCTCGACGGCCTCGACCGTGTCCAGGACGGCTTCGGCGGCGACCGCGGCCTTCCGCGTCCGGCGCGGCTTGACCTCGGCCGTGACCGCTACGGCTTCCGGCGCCTCGGCGGCCACCGGAGCGGCGGCGACCTTGCGGGTACGGCGCGGCTTGGTCTCGACGGCCTCCGCCGTGTCCAGGACGGCTTCGGCGGCCTCGGTGGCGACCGCGGCCTTCCGGGTCCGACGAGGCTTGGCCTCCGCCGTGACCGTCGGCTCCGTCGCGACCGGGGCCTCGGCGGTCTTGCGCGTCGTACGGCGACGGGGCTTGGCCTCGGACTCCTCGGCGAGCTGGGCCGGGATGTCGGCGACGGCCTTGCTGGTCGCGGCGCGGCGGCGCGGCTTGGCGTCCGTGCCCTCGGCCGTGTCGACGGCGACGCCCTCGGCCGGAGCCGCGGTCTTCCGGGTCCGGGTGCGACGCGGCTTGGTCTCGACGGCCTCGGCCGTGTCGACGGCGGCCACAGCGGCAGTCTCCGTAGTGGCCACCGCGACGGCCTCGACCGGCTCCGTGGCCGCTACGGCCTTACGGGTCCGGCGGCGCGGCTTAGTCTCCTCGGCCACCGGGGCCTCGGCCACCGGCGTCTCGGCGGCCACGGTCTCGGCCGTCGCGACAGCCGACTCCGAGGACTCCGCGGACTTGCGGGTACGGCGGCGGCGCGCCGGCGCGGGGGCGTCCAGGGCGGGGCCCTCGGCCGTCGCCACGGCGCTCTCCGCCGCCTCGGGTGCGGCGGCGGAGGTGACTGCCGTGGCCGGCAGCTGCTCTCCCGTCGCTCCGTTGCGAGTGCGGCGACGGCGGCGCGGAGTACGGGTCGCCGTCTCCTCGGAGGCGGCCAGTGCGGTCTCCTCCGGCGTGGACGTCACGGCCGTAGCGGCCGAAGTCCCTTCCATCGGGGCGCCGTTGCGCGTACGACGGCGGCGGCGCGGGGTGCGCGCCGGACGCTCGGCGTCGACGGGACCGGAAGCGGCACCGGTGCGGGACTCGTTCCGGTTGTCCCGGCCGCCGTCACGTCCGCCTCGGCCGCTGTCACGACCGCCTCTGCCGCCGTCACGACCGCCACGGCCACGCGGACCGCCACGACCGCCGGTCTCGCCGAGGTCCTCGACCTCCTCCGCGGCCAGCCCGGCGCGGGTGCGCTCCGAGCGGGGCAGGACACCCTTGGTGCCCGCGGGGATGTTCAGTTCCTCGAAGAAGTGCGGGGAGGTGGAGTACGTCTCCGGCGGGTCGTTGAACTTGAGGTCCAGCGCCTTGTTGATGAGCTGCCAGCGCGGGATGTCGTCCCAGTCGACGAGGGTGACCGCGATGCCCTTGGCGCCCGCGCGGCCCGTACGGCCGATGCGGTGCAGGTAGGTCTTCTCGTCCTCGGGGGACTGGTAGTTGATGACGTGCGTGACGCCCTCGACGTCGATGCCGCGGGCGGCGACGTCGGTGCAGACGAGCACGTCGACCTTGCCGTTGCGGAACGCGCGCAGCGCCTGCTCGCGGGCGCCCTGGCCGAGGTCGCCGTGGACCGCGCCGGAGGCGAAGCCGCGCTGCTGGAGCTGGTCGGCGAGGTCGGCCGCGGTGCGCTTGGTGCGGCAGAAGACCATGACCAGGCCACGGCCCTCGGCCTGCAGGATGCGGGCGACGAGCTCGGGCTTGTCCATGTTGTGCGCGCGGTAGACGAACTGCGCGGTGTTCGCGACCGTCTTGCCCTCGTCGTCCGGCGAGGTGGCGCGGATGTGCGTGGGCTGCGTCATGTAGCGGCGGGCGAGACCGATGACCGCGCCCGGCATGGTTGCCGAGAACAGCATCGTCTGGCGGCGGGCCGGCAGGAAGTTGATGATCTTCTCGACGTCGGGCAGGAAGCCCAGGTCGAGCATCTCGTCGGCCTCGTCGAGGACGAGGGACCGGATGTGCTTGAGGTCGAGCTTCTTCTGGCCCGCGAGGTCCAGCAGTCGCCCCGGGGTGCCGACGACGACGTCGACGCCCTTGCGGAGCGCCTCGACCTGCGGCTCGTAGGCCCGGCCGCCGTAGATGGCGAGGACGCGCACGTTGCGCACCTTGCCCGCGGTCAGCAGGTCGTTCGTGACCTGGGTGCACAGCTCGCGGGTGGGGACGACGACGAGCGCCTGCGGGGCGTCGGTCAGCTGCTCGGGCTTGGCGCGGCCGGCCTCGACGTCGGCGGGGACGGTGACGCGCTCCAGGAGCGGGAGGCCGAAGCCCAGCGTCTTGCCGGTGCCGGTCTTGGCCTGGCCGATGACGTCCGTGCCGGAAAGGGCGACGGGAAGCGTCATCTCCTGGATCGGGAAGGGGGAGACGATACCGACGGCCTCAAGGGCCTCAGCGGTCTCGGGAAGAATTCCGAGCTCTCGGAAAGTAGTCAGGGTGCTGCCTCTTCTGTGTGCGCGGTGCGAGGCGAGCGCGGGGGTCGTGTCAGGACCGTGCCGGGGACGTCGGCTGCCTTACGGACAACCCGTGAGGGCAAACCGTGAGGCACGGGACCACTGCCGACGCTCTAGCGCTCGAACCGCTGAGGGTCCCCCTCCGAACTTCGTACGCAACGTGCCGTACGGGCGAGGAGGGCTGTCGGGTCGGAGCCGATCGGGCCACCGACCGGGCATCCTCATTCGTGCGGCCCGGCGAATACTCGGCGGGCGCATTACCACCATACCCTGGAATCACGCATATGCGTTGGCCGATTTGGTCACGTAGTCGTCGTCACACTGATTGACCAGGGCCTTCCGCTGTGCGGTGAGCGGGCTATTGTGCGCTTCATGACGACCGCTGACAATGCCTCCGACGCACCCGCCGAACCCACCGGAGTCGCCGCCCAGGACTGGGCCACGGCCGCCGCCGACCCGCAGTACCGCAACGCGGTCGTGGACCTGCTCGGCGCGCTCGCGTACGGCGAGCTGGCGGCGTTCGAGCGGCTCGCGGAGGACGCCAAGCTGGCGCCGACGCTCGCGGACAAGGCGGAACTCGCGAAGATGGCGTCGGCCGAGTTCCACCACTTCGAACAGCTCAGGGACCGACTGACGGAGATCGGGGCCGAGCCGACCGAGGCGATGCAGCCGTTCGTCGCCGCGCTCGACGGCTTCCACAAGCAGACGGCTCCCTCGGACTGGCTGGAAGGGCTCGTCAAGGCCTACGTCGGAGACTCGATCGCCAGCGACTTCTACCGCGAGGTCGCGGCCCGCCTCGACAAGGACTCCCGCTCGCTGGTGGTCGGCGTTCTCGACGACACCGGGCACGCCAGTTTCGCCGTGGAGAAGGTGCGCGCGGCGATCGACGCGGACCCGCGCGTGGGAGGCCGACTCGCCCTGTGGGCACGGCGGTTGATGGGTGAGGCGCTGTCGCAGTCCCAGCGGGTGGTCGCCGACCGGGACGCGCTGTCGACGATGCTCGTGGGCGGGGTGGCGGACGGCTTCGACCTCGCGGAGGTGGGCCGGATGTTCTCCCGGATCACCGAGGCGCACACCAAGCGGATGGCGGCCCTGGGGCTCGCCGCCTAGTCACGCCGGCGCGGATCGCCCCCGGAGTCGTCTTGACGGTCGGACGAGCAGGGAGAGCGAGGCGGCCGAGACGACCGCCGCGCCGAGCAGGCTGGGCAGGCCACTGCCGGGGCCCAGCGCGCTGTGCGTGACGAAGTCGCCGAAAAGGGCTCCGGCGACACCGGTGGAGAAGACCAGGGTGCGGGCCGGAAGACGGTCCGCGAGCCGGTGGGTGGCCGCCCATGCGAGCAGCAGACCCAGCACGGCGGAGCCGAGCGCTTCCAGGATCATCACGGGGTCCCTCCCACGGTCGGCCTGCGTACTGCTGTCGTAGCCGGTCATACCCGTGACCTGCGGAATGCAATCCTCCCCTGTGGGCGACTTGTGCTCCATCTGTGATGGAAACGCGAGGGGGCCCGGTGGCCGTTCCGGTCACCGGGCCCCCTCGTCTGTCCGTGGCTACAGCGCTCCGAAGCCCACCTTGCGCGGGGCCGCCTCACCGAGCTCGACATAGGCGAGCCGGTCGGCGGGGACGAGGACCTTGCGGCCGTGCTCGTCCACGAGGCTCAGCAGCGGAGCCTTCCCGGTCAGTGCCTCGGCCACGGCCTGCTCGACCTCCTCGGCGCTCTGACCGGTCTCCAGAACGATCTCGCGAGGCGTGTGCAGCACGCCGATCTTGACCTCCACGCTATGTCCCTCCGACGGTCAGCAAAGTGCGCGATCTTCCGCGCCGTACGCAGCACACACTAGCCCGGTGAGAGGACGTAGATGTTCCGCGCCGGGAACGCCAGGAGCGAACACCGGACGGGAACAAAAGGGGAGCCCGCGGGTCAGTGGTGCTGTTCGCTCCCGTGCAGCGGGAAACCGGCGATGCCGCGCCAGGCCAGCGAGGCCAGCAGCTGGACCGCCTGGTCGCGCGGGACACTGCGGTCGCTGTGCAGCCAGGAGCGGGCGACGACCTGCGCGAGGCCGCCCAGACCGGAGGCCAGGAGCATCGACTCGGCCCGCGAGAGGCCGGTGTCCTCGGCGATGACGTCGCAGATCGCCACGGCGCATTCGTTCGTCACCTTGTCGACGCGCTCGCGCACGGCGGGCTCGTTCGTCAGGTCCGACTCGAAGACCAGCCGGAAGGCGCCGCCGTCGTCCTCGACGTAGGCGAAGTACGCGTCCATCGTGGCCCGGACGCGCTGCTTGTTGTCGGACGTCGACGCAAGCGCGGTCTGTACCGCCTGGATCAGTGACTCGCAGTGCTGGTCGAGGAGGGCCAGGTAGAGGTCGAGCTTGCCGGGGAAGTGCTGGTAGAGCACCGGCTTGCTGACGCCGGCGCGCTCGGCGATGTCGTCCATCGCGGCCGCGTGGTACCCCTGCGCGACGAAGACCTCCTGGGCGGCGCCCAGGAGCTGGTTCCGTCGGGCACGGCGCGGCAGGCGGGTGCCCCGCGGGCGTGCCGCCTCTGTCTGCTCGATGGCTGTCACGCCGCCTCCCAATGTCGTCCTCATGCGGTGAGCGCCGCGCCGCCATCGTACTTTTCGGTAACCGTGGTGTGCGCGCTGCGAGCGCAGAATTTCACGGACCGGACAGCGACGGAAGTCGCGCAAAGTGTTTCGAAAGGGGATGGAGCGGGCACAGGGGCGCGGTCCGCTGCGCGCTCCCGGGGGAGGCGGGGGCGGTGGTGACCGCGGGGCGGTCAGCGATAGTCGTCCTCGTCGATGGAGACGACCTGGGCCTGTTCGATGACGTCGGCCTCGTTCGCGGAGTCCGGGTCCACCTCGGTCAGCGGATCCTCGCGGCCCGCCGTCACCTCGGCCAACTGCTCGGCGGCGTCGTCCTCCGGAGCCTCGACGTCGAGTTCGGTGGCGCCGTTCTCGTCCTCGAAGGTCTCGGGATCGGTGGGATCGACGGTCATGAGGGGCTCCCTTCCTAGTACGTCCCTGGCGAAGCAGGGGGCCACATGCGGGTGCCCTGTGTACGAGCCTAGGAGACACCCGACCCGGACGCCATGCGATGAGAGGGGAAATCGCCAGGTTGCCCGCCCCGCTGCCGGTCCCCTGCCGGTCCCCTGCCGGTCCCCTGCCGGTTCGCCGTCGTCCGCTCCCGGCCCGTTCGTTGTCTGTGACGGCGAACACATGAACCACGGCGTGATCGTCTCGTAACATTGCCGCATGTCTTCGACAGAGCTGCCCTCCGTGTCGGTCGCCTCCGTGCTCCCCAAAGTGGCGCCCGTCAGAGTCGGCGACGGCGAGCGGCTCAGGTCGGTCCGGCTGCCGGGGATCACCCTCACGGTGCGGTCGAGGCCACCGGAGCGCGAAGGACTCCCGCCCGCGCTGTGCGTCCATGGGCTCGGCGGTTCCTCGCAGAACTGGTCGCTGCTCATGGCCGAGCTCGACGGCGTGGTCGACAGTGAGGCCCTCGACCTGCCGGGCTTCGGCGACTCCCCGCCGCCGGACGACGGCGACTACTCCGTCACGGGGCACGCGCGCGCGGTCATCCGCTACCTCGACGCGGCCGGACGCGGCCCGGTGCACCTCGTCGGCAACTCCCTGGGCGGCGCGATCACGACCCGGGTGGCCGCGGTACGCCCGGACCTCGTCCGCACGCTCACCCTGGTCTCCCCGGCTCTCCCGGAACTCCGCGTCCAGCGCACGGCGGTCCCGACGGCGCTGCTCGGCGTACCCGGCGTGGCCTCGCTGTTCACCCGCGTCAGCAGGGAATGGACGGCCGAACAGCGCGTCCGCGGCGTCATGGCCCTCTGCTACGGCGATCCCGGCCAGGTGACGCCGGAGGAGTTCCGCCACGCCGTCGAGGAACTGGAGCGGCGGCTCCAACTGCCGTACTTCTGGGACGTGATGGCCCGTTCCTCCCGGGGCGTCGTGAACGCGTACACCCTGGGCGGCCAGCACGGCCTCTGGCGCCAGGCCGAACGCGTCCTCGCCCCGACCCTCCTCGTCTACGGCCGCCGCGACCAACTGGTCGGCTACCGCATGGCCCAGCGGGCCGCCCGCGCCTTCCGCGACTCCCGACTGCTGTCCCTGCCGGACGCCGGGCATGTCGCGATGATGGAGTACCCGGGGATCGTGGCCTCGGCGTTTAATGAACTGCTCGCGGACGCGGGGGAGTTGGGGACGGAGATTAGTGCCGGAGCCCGTTCTGGTACCGGTGAGGGCGTGGGTGCGGTGACGGAGCGCCGGACGGTCGACGCGGAAGCGGTGGGCCGCGGTGGCCGAGGGGGACGGAGTGGTGCGCGGGGGGTCCGTGACGCCGGTTCGGTGAGTACGGTGAGCGAGGGCGGCGGTGCTGCCACGGGTGACGGCAAGGGCGACGATACGAACGCGGGGAGTTGAGGAGGCGACGTGGGACGCCATAGTCGCCGTAAATCCACTACCAAGGGTGACTCCGCGGACGGAGGCATAGGCACGGGTGCCGGTGCTGACGCCAACGCCGGTACTGGCAAGGGTAGTTGGGCCGCTCAAGGGCGTCAGCGGGCTCAGGGGCCTCAGCCGGGCGAGGCGGGCAGGTCGAGCCGGGTGGGTCAGCCGGGCAGGCCAGGCCAGCCGGGTCAAGTGAACCGAGCGGGTCAAGCGGGACAGGGGGCTCAGCCGGGGGCGAGCCGGCCGGGTGCGCCGCGTTCCGGGGGCGGGAACCCGGGCCCTGGGGGGCCGCGTTACGTCGACGGGACCCCGGCGCACGGCTTCCCGAGGCTTCCTGACGGAACTCCTGCGCATGGCTTTCCGAGGCTTCCTGACGGCACTCCGGCGCGGGGTGTTCCGCGCCAGGCGGACGGGACTCCCGCGCACGGCAGTCCCCGCTTTCCCGACGGGACTCCGGCACATGGCATGCCGCGCTTTCCTGACGGCACTCCCGCGCACGGCACCCCCCGCTTTCCGGATGGCACTCCCGCGCGCGGTGTTCCCCGGCTGCCGGACGGCACTCCCGCGCGCGGTGTTCCGCAGGCTCGGGCCGGGCACCCCGAGCAGACTGAATCCGGCGGCGGTTGGGGCGAGTTGAGGGGGCGGGGCGGTCGGGCCGGGGTGCCTCAAGCCCCGGTCGTAGGCGGACCCGTACCTCCCGGGGCGGGCCCGGTGCTTCCCATTCCCCGCCAGCGGCAGGCGCCTGCGCCTCAGCCCGGGGCCGGGCGAGGTGGGCGGCGCGGTCGTGGTCCCCGGCAGGACTACGTCGACGCCTTCGACGGAGACGGTGACGGCGACGGCGACGTCTTCGCGCCCCGGGCCGGTGTCGCCGCGCACCGCTCCGACCCGTACGCCTCCGTCACCGACTGGCCGTTTGAGAGCGACTCCGGCACCGACGCCGAAAACGGCACCGAGGGCGACGTCGACAGTGCGGGCGCGCCGCCCGGCGACCGTGGCCGGCCCGGCGCCGGAACCGGTCCCGCCAAGGGGGGCAAGGGGCTTGCCTACACCGGCATCGCCGCCGCGGCCGTCACCACCGTGCTGGCCGTCGTCGTCGCCGGGCAGGTCGCCGGGGGCAATGACAACGGTGGCGTGCGGTCGCAGGCGGCCACCGACCAGGCCCGGGACGTACGGGGTGCTGGTACAGCCTCGGCGCAGCCCGGCGCGTCCGCCTCGCCGCAGCTGGCGACCCTGACGTATGCCCAGAAGATGGACAAGAAGTATCCGCTCAGCGCCACGCTCAAGGGCCCGGACAAGTTCGACGCGGTGCCCGGCGTCGCCAAGGCGCCCGGCAAGGGGCGCAAGTACACCTACCGCGTGGACGTGGAGCAGGGGCTCGGGCTTGACGGCACGCTCTTCGCGGAGGCCGTGCAGAAGACGCTCAACGACAAGCGGAGCTGGGCCCACAACGGGGCCCGTACCTTCGAGCGCATCTACTCCGGCAAACCGGACTTCGTGATCACTCTCGCGAGCCCTGGTACCACCGCCAAGTGGTGCGCCAAGTCCGGCCTCGACACCACCGAGGACAATGTGTCGTGCGACTCGGCGGCCACCGAACGTGTGTTGATCAATGCGTATCGATGGGCGCAGGGGTCGTCAACATATGGGGACGAGATGTACGCGTATCGACAGATGTTGATCAACCACGAGGTCGGTCATCGTCTCGGCTACGGGCATGTGACCTGCGACAAGGACGGCGAGTTGGCCCCGGTCATGCAGCAGCAGACCAAGTTCCTCGACCATGACGGGATCCACTGTCTGGCGAACCCCTGGCCGTACCCGGGCAGTTGACGGGCGACGCTTATGTCACATTGACACGAGCCGCAGCATCCTTCATATTTTTGGGCATGTGGTCTAGTCATGTCGCGAATCGCGCCGCCATCGAGCTGGCGCTCATCGGCGTGACCCCGCTCTGCGTGGCCGACATTCTCTGTCGCTGAACACCGCCCCTGGCGTTCGTGTCGCGACCCGCACCATCACGCCCTTGCCCGTGTGACTTCGGCAGGGCACTTCCGACGACCTGACGCCGGGGCGGACGGCTGTTCATTGCCGTCTCACGCCTCGTCCATCCGTCTCGCTATTCGGGAAAACCCATGAGAATTCCCGAGTATCCCCCCGAGAGGTCGTCATTCCGATGCGTCAACCGTCCGTCATAGCCCGGCGCGTGGCCGTGGCATCCGTCAGCCTGGCCGTGGCGGCGGGCGCCGCCGCCTGCGGGCCCAAGGACAACGATGCCAAGGGCTCCGGTGGCGGCTCCACGCCGCACAAGGGCGGCACGCTCACGGTGCTGAACTCGCAGCCGCAGGAGGACTTCGACCCCGCGCGCCTGTACACCTCCGGCGGCGGCAACGTCCCCTCCCTCGTCTTCCGCACGCTCACCACCCGCAACCGTGAGAACGGCGCGGCCGGCGCCAAGGTCGTCCCGGACCTCGCCACCGACACCGGGCGGCCCAACAAGGACGCGACCGTCTGGACGTACACCCTGAAGAAGGGCCTCAAGTACGAGGACGGCACCGCGATCACCTCGGCCGACATCAAGTACGGCATCGAGCGCTCCTTCGCCCCCGAACTCTCCGGCGGCGCACCCTACTTGCGGGACTGGCTGGTCGGCGCGGCCGACTACCAGGGGCCGTACAAGGACAAGAAGGGGCTCTCCGCGATCGAGACGCCCGACAGCCGGACCATCGTCTTCCACCTGAACAAGCCCGAGGGCGAGTTCCCCTACCTCGCCACGCAGACGCAGTTCACGCCCGTCCCGCAGGGGAAGGACACGGGCACGAAGTACGAGCAGCACCCGATCTCGTCGGGGCCGTACAAGGTCGTCAGCAACCAGAACGACGGTGAGACGCTCGTCCTGGAGCGCAACAAGTACTGGTCCACGGCCACGGATTCCGAGCGCAAGGCCTATCCGGACAAGATCGACGTGAAGTCGGGGCTCGACTCGTCCGTGATCAACCAGCGATTGTCAGCGTCCCAGGGTGCGGACGCCGCCGCTGTCACGACCGACACCAACCTCGGTCCGGCCGAGCTCGCCAAGGTGACCGGTGACAAGGAGCTCGCGGCGCGCGTCGGGACCGGGCACTTCGGTTACACGAACTACATCGCCTTCAACCCCACGGTCGCGCCGTTCAACAACGTCAAGGTGCGCCAGGCGATCTCGTACTCCATCGACCGGTCGTCGGTGGTGAACGCGGCGGGCGGTTCGTCGCTGGCGGAGGCCGCGACCACCTTCCTGCCGAACCAGAAGTCCTTCGGGTACGACCCCTACGACCTCTTCCCGGCGGGCGCGTCCGGCAACGCGGCGAAGGCCAAGGAGCTGCTGAAGGAGGCCGGTTACCCGAAGGGACTCACCGTCACCCTGACGCACTCCAACGACAAGGACTTCGAGACCAGCCCGGAGATCGCGACCGCGATCCAGGACGCGCTCAAGAAGGCCGGCATCACCGTCAAGCTGCAGGGCCTGGAGATCAACGACTACAAGGACAAGATCCACAGCGTCAAGACCGAGCCGGGCTTCTTCCTCGCCCACTGGGGTGCCGACTGGCCCTCCGGCGGTCCCTTCCTCGCCCCGATCTTCGACGGCCGCCAGATCGTCAAGGACGGCGCGAACTTCAACACCGGCCTGCTCAACGACAAGTCGGTCAATGCCGAGATTGACGCGATCAACAAGTTGACGAATCTTGACGAGGCCGCCAAGAGGTGGGGTGCACTGGACAAGAAGATCGGCGAGCAGGCCCTGACCGTGCCGCTGTTCCACCCCGTCTACAAGCGGCTGGTCGGCAAGGACATCAAGAACGTCGTGATCAGCGACTGGACCGGCGTCCTGGACATCTCCCAGGTCGCGGTCAAGTAACCCCATGAGCGAGGCACTTGTCGTCTCCCAGGCCGCCGGGACGGACGTCACCGTCCCGGCGGCCTCGGGGGCCCGTCAGTTCTGGCGGCGGCTGCGCGCGCAGCGCGCCGCCCTCGTCGCGGCGGCCGTCGTCGCCCTGCTCGTCCTGGTCGCGCTCGCCGCGCCGCTGCTCACCGCGATCGAGGGCCAGGACCCCTTCACCTACCACCCGTCGCTCATCGACTCCGCGCGCGGAGGTGTGCCGACCGGCTCCTTCGGGGGCATCACCGGCGACCACTGGCTCGGCGTCGAACCGCAGACCGGCCGCGACCTGTTCGCGCGTCTCGTCTACGGCGCCCGGGTCTCGCTCGGTGTCGCACTGGGAGCGACCGTCGTACAGGTCCTCATCGGTGTCGTGGTCGGTGTCGCCGCCGCGCTCGGCAGTCGATGGGTTGATCAACTGTTGAGCCGGTTCACCGAGATCATCATTGCGATGCCGTTGATGATCATGTCGTTGGCGCTGCTGGCGATCGTGCCCAGCAGCTTCCCGCGGCCCCTGCTGGTCGCCCTCGTCATCGGCCTGATCGCCTGGGGCAACACAGCGAAGATCGTGCGCGCCCAGACACTCACCCTGAAGGAACTCGACTACGTCTCCGCCGCCCGGCTCAGCGGCTGGGGCACCTGGCGCATCGCCCGCCGCGAACTGCTTCCGGGACTCGCCGCGCCGGTCATCACGTACGCGGCGCTCCTCGTCCCGATGAACATCACCGTCGAGGCCGCGCTGTCCTTCCTCGGCGTCGGCGTGAAGCCCCCGACGCCCTCCTGGGGACAGATGCTCACCGCCGCCGACGTCTGGTACCAGGCGGCCCCGCAGTACCTGCTGCTGCCCGCCGGTGCGCTGTTCGTCACCGTGCTGTCCCTGACGGTCCTGGGCGACGGCATCCGTACGGCCCTGGATCCGCGCGCGGCCTCCCGCCTGCGCATCGGCACCGGCCGCAAGCGCGAGGCCAAGGCGGACGCGGGCACCAAGGGCGCGAGCGGCAAGGGCGACGCCGGCACCAAGGGTGCGACTACGAAGAGCACGGATTCCAAGGAGGCCACGTCATGAGCGGCTTCGGAGGATTCGTCCTGCGCCGCGGTATCGGCACCGTGATCACCCTGCTCGCCATCTCGGTGATCGTCTACGTGGTCTTCTTCGTCACCCCCGGGAACGTCGCCCAGATCACCTGCGGCCCGCGCTGCTCCCCGGAACAAGTGCACCAGGTCGCCCAGCAGTTGAGGCTCGACGACCCGCTCTACCTCCGCTACTGGCACTTCCTCCAGGGCATCCTGGTCGGCCAGGACTACTCCACGGGCACCTCCGTGGAGCACTGCTCGGCGCCCTGCCTCGGCCTGTCGTACCAGGGCGACCAGCAGGTCACCCAGCTGATCCTGACCAAGCTGCCGGTCAGCCTGTCCCTCGTGTTCGGCGCGATGGTGCTGTGGCTGATCCTCGGCGTCGGCACCGGCGTCCTGTCCGCGTGGCGGCGCGGCCGGTTCACCGAGCGCCTGCTGACCGGCATCACCCTCGCGGGCGTCGCCACCCCGGTCTTCGTGATCGGCCTGGTGTTGATGATCGTCGTCTGCGGCCAGCTCCAACTGCTGCCCTTCCCGCAGTACGTCGCCCTTACCGACGACCCCGAACAGTGGGCCTGGAACCTGCTGCTGCCCTGGCTCTCCCTGGCCCTCATCGAGGCAGCCACGTTCGCCCGGCTCACCCGGGCGTCGATGCTGGAGACCCTCGCCGAGGACCACATCCGCACCTTCCGCGCGTACGGCGTCGGAGAACGGTCCATCATCGGGCGGCACGCGCTGCGCGGGGCGTTCGCGCCGATCATCGCGCTCAACGCCAACAACGTCGGCTCGGCGGTCGGCGGCGCGGTGCTCACCGAAACCCTCTTCGGACTGCCCGGCATCGGACAGGAACTCGTCCACGCCGTCAATGTCGTCGACCTCCCTGTGGTCGTCGGCATGGTCCTGGTCATCGGCTTCTTCGTGGTCATCGCCAACGCCGTCGCGGACGTGCTGTACGCGGTGGCCGACCGACGGGTGGTGCTCGCATGAGTTCGGTGGATGGCTCGATGGACGGTTCGGAGGACGTCTTGGCGGACGTCGTGGCGGACGTCCTGGTGGAAGTCACCGACCTGACGGTCGGGTTCGGCTCGCTGCGCGCGGTCGACGGCCTCTCCTTCCGGCTGGAGAGGGGCGCCGCGCTCGGCCTGGTCGGCGAGTCCGGCTCGGGCAAGTCCACGGTGGCCTCGGCCCTGTTGGGGCTGCACCGCGGCACGGGAGCCGATGTCGGCGGCTCCGTGCGCGTGGCCGGCATCGACGTACAGGAGGCGTCCGACGCGGACCTGGGGCGGCTGCGCGGCGGCAAGGCCGCGATGGTCTTCCAGGACCCGCTGTCGTCCCTGGACCCGTACTACGCGATCGGCGACCAGATAGCCGAGGTCTATCGCGTGCACGCGCGTGTGTCGCGTCGGGCCGCACGCGCGCGTGCCGTCGACGTACTTGACCGGGTGGGCATCCCGGACGCGGCACGACGCTCCTGTTCCCGCCCGCACGAGTTCAGCGGCGGCATGCGCCAACGTGCCCTGATCGCCATGGCGTTGGCCTGTGAGCCGGACCTGCTCATCGCCGACGAGCCCACGACCGCGCTCGACGTCACCGTCCAGGCCCAGATCCTCGACCTCCTGCACACGCTCCGCGAGGAGACCGGCCTGGGCCTGCTCCTGGTCACTCACGACGTGGGGGTCGCTGCCGAGAGCGTCGACGAGATCCTGGTCATGCGGCACGGACGGGCCGTCGAGCACGGAACGGTGGGCACCGTCCTCGGAGCACCGACCGAGCCGTACACCCGGGACCTGCTGGGTGCGGTCCCGCGGGTGGACGCGCGGCGCGTCCGCTCCGAGGGGTCCACCAGGGCGCTTCCCTCGGCCGCGTCCACGGCCTCGTCCGAGGCGTCCTCCGAGACGTCTTCGGCGGCCCCGGAAGTCGTCCTGGAGGCCACGGGCCTGCGGCGCGAATTCGGGCGCGGGAAGCGGGCGTTCGCGGCCGTGGACGACGTGTCGCTGACCGTCCACCGGGGCGAGACCCTCGGCATCGTGGGCGAGAGCGGCAGCGGCAAGACCACGCTGGGCCGCATGCTGGTGGGGCTGCTCAAGCCGACGGCCGGCGAGATCAAGCCCGGCGGAGGCGTACGCCCCGACGTCCAGATGGTCTTCCAGGATCCCGTCTCCTCCCTCAACCCCCGCCGCAGCGTGGGCGAGTCGATCGCCGACCCGCTCCGCGCGCGTGGCGAGCGTGACGAGGGGCGCATCCGGGGGCGCGTACGCGAACTCCTGGAGCGCGTGGGGCTCGAAGGGGCGCACTACGATCGCTACCCGCACGAGTTCAGCGGTGGCCAGCGCCAGCGCGTGGGCATCGCGCGGGCGCTCGCGGCCGACCCGCGGGTGATCGTGTGCGACGAGCCCGTCTCCGCGCTCGACGTCACCACTCAGGCCCAGGTCGTCGCCCTGCTCGGCGAACTCCAGCGCGAACTCGGTCTCGCCCTCGTGTTCGTGGCCCACGACCTCGCCGTGGTACGCCAGGTCAGCGACCGGGTCGCGGTGATGCGGCGCGGGAGGATCGTTGAACAAGGCCCCGCCGACGAGGTCTACGACTCCCCACAGGAGCCGTACACAAAGCAGCTGCTGGCTGCCGTACCGGCCCTCGATCCGGAGGTGGCGGCCCAGCGGAGGGCGGTCCGACGGGAGTTGGCGACGGCATGAGGATCGTAGAACGATCCGCCCCCGGGTGATCCCTTAGCGCGAGCGAACGCGACCCGCACGGGAAAGTTACGACCGTTCACCCCTTTTGGTGGCGCGATGGACAACCGTCCGTCGCGCCACCGTCATGTCCGCATACGTTCGTCCCGCTGCGAGCCGCCGGGTCAACGGTGGCTCCCCACAAGGGAGATCGGGGGTGTGGTCGTGCGCATAGGACTGGTTACGGAGGGTGGCTATCCGTATGTGAGCGGTGACGCCAGACTCTGGTGCGACCGGCTCGTGCGCGGGCTCGGGCAGCACGAGTTCGACGTCTACGCGCTCAGCCGCAGCGAACGCCAGGAGGACGAGGGCTGGCTCGAACTGCCGCCCCAGGTCCGGAGAGTACGTACCGCGCCTCTGTGGAGCACCGAGGACGACGGACCGGCGCTCGGCCGCCGCGCACGCCGACGGTTCCGCGAGTACTACGAGGAGCTGGCGGCGGTGCTGTGCGCGGGGGATGCGCCGGTGCAGGGGCCGGGCTTGCCGGGCGCGCCAATGCCGGGGCCCGTCGGGTCGGAGCCGGCTGGTTCCGTGCGGCTCGCCGAGTGCTCGGAGGCCGTTGCAGAAGGGCCTTCAGCGCTCTCCGGGGAGGCTTCCGCCGTTGTGGCGGACCGTTTCGCCAACGCCTTGTACGGGCTCGCGGAACTCGCCCGCGACGAGGGCGGACTCGTGTCCGCGCTGCGCTCCGAGAGCGCCGTACGTGCCCTCGAACGCGCCTGTCGTGCGCCCGGCGCACTCCGCACGGCACGCGAGGCGCGCGTACCCGATCTCCTCAGCGTCGCCGCGCACGTCGAACGCGCCCTGCGCCCCCTCTCGCTCGACTGGTACGAGGACGACGCCCTCGGCTCCGTGGACCTGTGCCACGCGACGGCCGGCGGGACCGCGGCCCTGCCCGGCCTGCTCGCCCGGCACTTCGCCGGCGTACCACTCCTGGTGACCGAGTACGGCGTACAGCTGCGCACCCACTATCTGGCCTCCGCGGACGCCCCGCCCGCCGTACGGGCCCTGCTCGCGGCCTTCCACGGCAGGCTGGCCGCCGAGGTGTACCGGCGGGCCGCGCTGATCACCCCCGGCAACACCCACACCCGCCGCTGGCAGGAACGCTGCGGCGCCGACCGCGCGAAGCTGCGCATGGTCCACCCCGGCATGGAGGCGTCCCGTTTCGCGGAGGTGGGCGAGGCGCCCGACCGCGCCGACCCGGACACGCTGGTGTGGGTCGGCCGTATCGAACCCGCCAAGGACCTGATCTCCCTGCTCCACGCCTTCGCGGAGATCCGCAAGGAGGAGCCCAAGGCGCGCCTGCGGATGGTCGGCGCGCCCGCCGGTGCCGAGGGGGCGGCCTACCTGGGCCACTGCCGGGCACTGGCCGCACAGCTCTTCCCCGACGAGGCCGAGGGGGTGCACGCGGTCGGTGACAACCCGGTGTCCTTCGAGGAGATCGGAGGCCCGGAAGCCCCCACGCTCGCCGAGGCATACGCGGCCGGCACGGTGATCGTCCTGTCGAGCGTCGTCGAGGGCTTCCCGATCGGCCTGGTCGAAGCCATGTTCTGCGGCCGGGCGACCGTGTCCACGGACGTCGGCGCGGTGGTCGAGGTCATCGGCGGCACGGGACTCGTCGTGCCCCCGCGCAATCCACGGGCGCTCGCCGAGGCATGCGTGAGCCTCTTGCGCGACCCCGAGCGCCGCGAGCGCCTGGGCGCCGCCGCGCGCGCCCGCGCACTCGAACTGTTCACCGTCGAGCAGAACATCGCGGCATTTCACGGCATTTACCTGGAGGTCGTCTCCCACTCCCCGGTCCACCGAGTCGTCCTCGACGAGACCGGCGAACCCCTCCCGTTCGCCGCCCCAGCGGAATCCCACGTCCCCGGCCGCTGGACCGGCCGCCCCGGACCAGGCCCGGCGACAGGTTCTACGCCGGACTCGGCCACCGGCTCCACGGCAGGCGCGGCGATCGCCCCCGCAGCCCGTGTCGTGGCTCGCGGCGGCCCACGCTGGGCGGCGGGAGCACCGGTACGCGCCACCGCTCCCCTGCCGACGACGGAGGCGGCCCGATGAGCGGCCTCGGCGAACTCGACCGTCCGGGAACGCCCGCCGGAGCGGAGGCGTGGGACGAGCGGTCGGGGGAGTGGCTCGGAGGACGGGAGGAGCCCGAGTCGGAGACGGAGAAGGCGCGGGCCGACGACGACACCGATCCGCCGACCGCCCTCCCCACCCCCGTACAGCCCCCGCGCACAACCAGCCGCAAGCCGACCCCCGCCCGGCGCGGTGCCGCCGACCCCGTGAAGGCGTTGATGCACCGGCATCGCGAACTGTGCGAGCGGGCCGTCGACCCGTTGGAGATCGCGGCGGGCCTTGAGGCGCACGGTGTCACAGACCGGACCGCCACCCGCTTCCGGCACCGTGACGTCTTCTCGCTCGCCGAGGAGATGTACGCGCGGGTGCCCCGCGCCGACACAGCGGCCCCGTACCCCGACACCGACGTCGCCACTACGCCCGCGCCCCGCGCCGCCTGGGCCGTACGCGCCCTGCTGCCCGGACTCCTCTGCGCCGCAGCCGTGACCGGCGTGCGGCTCACGGACGGTCGGGTGCGGCCGGCGGTGGCCGCAGTCGGTGTCCTCGCCGTGGCGTTCGGCGTGCGCATGGCGCTGGGCCGAGGCCCACTCGGCACCCCGCCCGGAACCCCCGCGTGGCGCACTCCGCCCGGCACGCGCCTGTGGACGTACTGGCTGCTCGCCTACGCCCTCCTCGGCGACGGTCTGCTCCGCGCGGTGGACGACGGCGGCCCCGACAACCTGCCGACCGGCATCGCCGGCGGACCCTGGCCCACGGCCACCGCACCCGTCCTGGCCCTCACCCTGGCCTGCGTCCCGGCGGCCTGGTGCGCCCACCACTTCGCCGCACGCGCCCGGCGCAAGCTCGCCACCAGCCACGGCCTGGAGGACTTCGCCGACTCCGTGCAGCCGCTGCTGCTCGGCACGTTCGCCCTCTTCCTGTGTGCCCTCGCTGCCCTCCTCGCTCTCTGCGGCGCGACTCTGGGCGAGCCCGCCGCGTACGCCCAGGGCGTCACCCTGGGCGCGCTCCTGCTGCTCGCCCGCCTCCTCTTCGTGCACGGCTTCACCCGCGCCCCCGCCCTCGCTCTGGGCGCGGCAGCGGCGACGGAGGCCACGGCCCTGTCCCTGGACCTCATCGGCCGACTTCCCGACTGCGGCTTCCTGGCCACCCCCGTCGAAACCTTCCTGGGCTCCTGGGGGCCGGGCAGCATTCCCACCCTGGCCTGCGGAGCAGCCGCCCTGACCCTCCTGTTCCACACCACCCGCACGCTGACCAGAGCCTCCGCGCACGCGCCGGCGGACGAGCCGCGGTGACGCCGCCATGACCTCGAACCAACCGGCCCCGTCACCCAGCCGCAGGCAACCGGCCCCACCGCCGGAGGCAACCGCATCACCTTGTGAAGGAGAACACCAGATGATCACCTCCCGATCCGGAGAGTCGGCCACGGGAGCCGTCCGATGAGGGTCCTGCTGATCGGAGCCAACGGCTATCTCGGGCGGTTCGTCGCCGACCGCCTGCTCGCCGACCCGGCCGTCCAGCTCACCGCGCTCGGCCGCGGCGACGACGCCGACGTCCGCTTCGACCTCGCGTCCGGCAGTCCCGGAGCGCTCACCCGCTTCCTCGACGCCGTCCACCCCGGAGTCGTCGTCAACTGCGCCGGTGCCACCAGAGGCGGCGCCCGCGAACTCACCCGGCACAACACCGTCGCCGTCGCGACCGTCTGCGAGGCGCTGCGCCGCAGCGGCTGCGGAGCCCGGCTCGTGCAGATCGGCTGCGGTGCGGAGTACGGCCCCAGCCAGCCCGGCTCCTCCACGGCCGAGGACGCCGTCCCCCGCCCCGGCGGCCCGTACGGCGTGAGCAAACTCGCCGCCACCGAACTGGTCCTGGGCTCCGGTCTGGACGCCGTCGTCCTGCGTGTCTTCTCGCCCGCCGGACCTGGCACCCCGGCCGGCTCGCCGCTCGGCCGGCTCGCCGAGGCAATGCGCCGGGCCATGCAGTCCGGCGACGGCGAACTCAAGCTCGGCGGCCTCGGCGCGCAACGCGACTTCGTCGATGTACGGGACGTGGCCCGCGCCGTCCACGCCGCCTCGCTCTCCGCCGCGCAGGGCGTCATCAACATCGGTTCGGGCCGCGCGGTCCGGCTGCGCGACGCCGCCTCCGTCCTCGCCCGCGTCGCCGGATACGGCGGAGCGCTGCACGAACTCGACGGCCCGCCCGGCCCGCTGCGGGCCGCAATCGGCCACCCCCGCAGCGATCCCGACCACGCGGCCCCGGTCGCGTACCCGTACCCGGACGGCTGCGGCAGCTGGCAGCAGGCCGATGTGCGCACCGCGCGCGACCGGCTCGGCTGGCGGCCCCGGATCAACCTGGAGGAGTCCCTCGCCGACATCTGGATGGAGGCGGCATGCCGCATCTGACCAGCACGACCCCGGGCACCGCCAGCACCGGCGTCCGTACCGGCTTCGGCATTCCCGGCTACGCGCACCCCCTCGTCGCACCGGCCGAGTGGGGCGAACTCACCCGCCCCAAAACCCCCTTGCACTGGGTCGTCCTCAACGTCTCCTCCGGCCCGGGGACGCGTCCCGACCCGCACTGCCTGGAAGCGGCCGGCCGGCTGCGCAACATGGGCATCCGCGTGCTCGGTCATCTGGACGCCGCGTACGGCGCCCGTGCCTTCGGTGAGCTGATCTCCGAGGCACACCGCTATCTCGACTGGTACCGGGCCGACGGTTTCCTCCTGGACCGCTGCCCCAGCGGAGGCACCGCGCTCCCCGAGATCCGCCGCACGGTCGCCACGCTCCGTGAGATCAACGACGGCGCCCATGTCGTCCTGGGGCACGGCACCCACCCGCACCCCGGCTACGCCGAGTTCGCCGACCAGTTGGTGACCTTCTCCGGCCCGTGGAGCGACTACCGCTGGTCGCAGGTGGCCGAGTGGACCGCCGATCACCCGCCCGAACGCTTCTGCCACTTCGTGCACAGCGTCCCGCGCGGCCATCTCGACGAGGCGCTGCGCATCGCCCGCTGGCAGGGTGCCTCGACCATCTACTTCACCGACCACACCGATCGCGGGGGCCGCACCGACCCCTGGGAGACGATGCCCGGCTACTGGGACGAGATCGTCTCGCGGATCGGAACGGGTGTCTCGGAATGAAGAGGGGCATGGCAGTGTTACGGGGAGAACAACTGTAGTGATTGACCGACCAACGGAGTCCCCGTGTCGCTGCCACCCCTGGTCGAGCCGGCTGCCGAGCTCACCGTAGACGAGGTCCGCAGGTACTCCCGCCACCTGATCATCCCCGATGTGGGCATGGACGGGCAGAAGCGGCTGAAGAACGCCAAGGTGCTCTGTGTGGGCGCCGGCGGTCTGGGCTCGCCGGCGCTGATGTACCTGGCTGCGGCGGGCGTGGGCACGCTCGGCATCGTGGAGTTCGACGAGGTCGACGAGTCGAACCTGCAGCGCCAGATCATCCACAGCCAGGCCGACATCGGCCGCTCCAAGGCGGAGTCGGCGCGCGACTCCGTGCTGGGCATCAACCCGTACGTGAACGTGGTCCTGCACGAAGAGCGGCTCGAAGCCGAGAACGTGATGGACATCTTCAGCCAGTACGATCTGATCGTCGACGGCACGGACAACTTCGCGACCCGCTACCTGGTCAACGACGCCGCCGTACTGCTGAACAAGCCGTACGTGTGGGGTTCGATCTACCGCTTCGACGGCCAGGCCTCCGTCTTCTGGTCCGAGCACGGCCCCTGCTACCGCTGCCTCTACCCGGAGCCCCCGCCCCCCGGCATGGTCCCCTCCTGCGCCGAGGGCGGCGTCCTCGGCGTGCTGTGCGCGTCCATCGGCTCCATCCAGGTCACCGAGGCGATCAAGGTCCTCACCGGCGTCGGCGACCCGCTCGTCGGACGCCTGATGATCTACGACGCCCTGGAGATGCAGTACCGCCAGGTCAAGGTCCGCAAGGACCCCAACTGCGCGGTCTGCGGAGAGAACCCGACCGTCACCGAACTCATCGACTACGAGGCCTTCTGCGGCGTCGTCTCCGAAGAGGCCCAGGAGGCGGCCGCCGGCTCGACGATCACTCCCAAGCAGCTCAAGGAGTGGATCGACGACGGCGAGAACATCGAGATCATCGATGTCCGCGAGGTCAACGAGTACGAGATCGTCTCGATCCCCGGCGCCAAGCTGATCCCGAAGAACGAGTTCCTCATGGGCACCGCCCTGGAGACCCTCCCGCAGGACAAGAAGATCGTCCTGCACTGCAAGACGGGTGTCCGCAGTGCGGAAGTCCTCGCCGTCCTGAAGTCGGCGGGCTTCGCCGACGCGGTCCACGTCGGCGGCGGCGTGATCGGCTGGGTCAACCAGATCGAGCCCGACAAGCCGGTCTACTAGGCACACACCTTCCCGGGAGGGGCTCGGCACCACAGGTGCCGGGCCCCTTTCCGCTGCCCTGCTCGCTCCGGCCGCCCGGGCTAGGAGGCGCAGACCTTGCCGTCCTTGGGCACCGTTCCCTTCAGCAGATACGCGTCCACCGTCGAGTCGACACAGTCGCTCCCACTGCCGTACGCACCATGGCCCTCGCCCTTCCAGGTGAGCTCCACACCGACGCCCTTGCCCAGCTCGTCGACCATCTTGCGGGCACCCTCGTACGGCGTCGCCGGGTCCCCGGTGTTGCCGACCACCAGGATCGGCGCCGCACCGGACGCGCCGACCTCCGGGGTGTCGTACTGCCCGGCCACCGGCCAGTCGTGACACCACCCGGCCGTGTCCCAGCCCAGGAAGTCGCCGAACACGGGGGAGATCTTCTCGAACTCCGGCAGCAGCTTCTGCGTCTGCTCGGGCGTCGGCCGCTGCTTGTCGTCCAAGCACGATATGACCCGTTGTGAATGCGTCGTCGTGCCGTAGTGCCCCGCGCTGTCACGGTCGTTGTAGCCGTCGGCGAGCGCCAGCAGCTCCGAGCCGTCGCCCGCCTTCGCGGAGTCCAGGGCGCTGGTCAGCGTGGGCCAGCTCTGCTTGCTGTACAGCGGAAGGACGATGCCGGTCAGGGCGAGCGTCTGCGTCAGCTTGCGCCCCGTCGAGGTCGCCAGCGGTTTCGCGTCGATCTGCTTCAGCAGGGCCGCGATTTTCCTCGAGCCCTGCGCGGGGTCCTGTCCCGTCGACTTGAGGTAGTCGTCCAGGGCGCGCTGGAAGCCCCGGGTCTGGTTCAGGGCGTGGCCCACCGAGTCGGCCGTCGGGTCGACGACCGCGTCCAGGATCAGCCGCCCCACCTTCTTCGGGAACAAGTGGGCGTAGACACCGCCGAGTTCGGTGCCGTAGGAGATACCGAAGTAGTGCATCTTCGTGTCGCCCAGGACCTGGCGCATCAGGTCCATGTCGCGGGCCGTGTCGGTCGTCGACACGTGTGCCATCAGCTTTCCGGCAGCCTTCTCGCAGCCCTTGCCGAAGTCGGTGGCGTCCTGGAAGTACGCCTTCTCCTCGGTCGGTGTGTCCGGCGTGGCGTCCACGTCCTCGGAGGCCTGGATCGCCTTGTCGCTGCGGCAGCGGACGCCCTCGCTGGCGGCGACCCCGCGCGGGTCCCAGCTCACCAGGTCGTACCGCTCGTGCAGCGCGGACACGGTGGCGGAGTACGCCGGCATGTAGTCCACGCCCGAGCCGCCGGGGCCGCCGAAGTTGAACAGCAGCGAGCCGATGCGGTCGCCGCCGGTCGCCTTCGAGCGGATCAGCGCGAGCCCGATCGTGGAGCCGTCCGGTTTCGTCCAGTCCAGCGGCACCTTGAGCGTCGCGCACTGCCAGTCGCTGCTGGGCGCGGCGGAGTCGCCGGTGGCCTTGCAACGCCCCCAGTCGAGCTTCTGCGCGGTCAGCGACGCGGGCAGCGCGGCCGTGGTGGACGTAGAAGAGGACGAGTCGGCCGCGGACGGCTTGGCGTCCCCCGCGCCCGTGCCGTCCTTGCCGTCGTCGGACGAGCCGCTGCTACAAGCGGCCGTCAGCAGTGCGGCGGCGGCCAACAGGGCCGTCCACCGTACGAATCGCGCCATGTGCGTTCCCCCCTCGCAGGCCGTCCGCGTCACGCCGCGGATGGCGGTCAGGCCATAGTAGGCGGCGCGAGCCGAGCCCGGGTCGACCTGTGGATAACCGTTTGACCTGCGCTTTTGTTGGGATTTCAGAGGGAGGGTCAGGAGCAGACGGTGCCGGCCGCCGGCACTTTTCCGTTCAGCAGATAGCCGTTCACCGCGCTTTGCACGCACTTGTTCTTGCTGTCGTACGCCCCGTGCCCCTGGCCCTTGTACGTCAGCTCCACCGCGACACCTTTGCCCAGCGCGTCCACCATCTTCCGCGCGCCCTCGTACGGCGTTGCCGGGTCGCCGGTGTTGCCCACGACGAGGATCGGCGTCGAACCGGCCGCGCTCACGTCGGGATGGTCGGCGGCGCCAGGCACGGCCCAGTCGGTGCAACTGACCATGCCCCAGGCCAGGAAGTCCCCGAACAGGGGGGAGGCGGCCCGGAACTCGGGCAGTTTCTGTTGCACGTAGTCGGCGGTGTACCTCGGCTTGTCGTCGGCGCAGTTGATGGCGACGTTCGCCGCGGTGATGTTGCTGTACTCGCCGTTCTCGCTGCGCCCGTTCATCGAGTCGGACAGCGCCATGAGGACCTTGCCGTCACCGCTGTAGGCCTGTTCGAGTCCTTCGGTGAGGTACTCCCAGAAGTCCTTGGAGTACAGCGCCTGCGCGATGCCGTTGGTCGCGGCGGTCTGGGTCAGCCGGCGAGGGAAGATGCCCGGGATCGGCTTGGCGTCGAGGCTCTTGAGCAGCTTGGCGATGCGGTCCTTGACGTCCTGCGCGGTGTCGCCGATCGGGCAGTCCGTGGTCTTCGACGTGCAGTCGTCGGCGAAGTTGTCGAGCGCCAGTTGGAAGCCCTTGGCCTGTCCCAGGGAGCCCTGTTCGGAGTTCTGGGTGGGGTCGACGACCGCGTCGAACACGGCTCGCCCCACATGCTTGGGGAACAAGTGGGCGTAGACGCCGCCGAGTTCGGTGCCGTAGGAGATGCCGAAGTAGCGCAGCTTGTCGTCGCCGAGGACCTGGCGCATCAGGTCCATGTCGCGGGCCGCGTCCGTGGTGCGCACCTGGGGGAGCACCTTCTTGGAGTTCTTCTCGCAGGCCGCGTTGAACTGCCTGGTGTTGGCCAGGAGTTTGGTGCGTTCAGCCGCGTCGTCCGGTGTGGCGTCCTGCTGGAAGTACTCGTCGAGCTGGGAGTCGCTCTCGCACTCGACGCCGGCGCTGCGGCCGACTCCGCGCGGGTCGAAGCTCACCAGGTCGTAGCGGGTGCGCAGGGTCGCGTAGTCCTCACCGAACGCGGGCAGCGTGGTGACGCCCGAGCCGCCGGGGCCGCCGAAGTTGAAGACGAGCGACCCGATCCGCTTGTCCGCGGCACCACTGGCCTTCGCCCTGACCAGCGCGAGCCCGATCGTGTCGCCCTTGGGCTTGCTCCAGTCGAGAGGCGTCTTCATGGTGGCGCACTGCCACTTGTCGCCGTTCGGCAGCGGCGACGGCGCGGCGCCCCCGCCCTCCGACTCGGACGGGACCGGGCAGTCCTTCCAGCTCAGCTTCTGGGCCGTCGGATCCTCGTCCTTGGAGTCGCCGCTGCAGGCCGCCAGGGTGGCGGACAGCAGGACGACGGTGGCGGTCAGGGCAGCGGCACGCAGCCGGGAGGGGTTCGGCATGATCCCATCCTGAGGTCGTGCACGACGGGGCGCTCGGGGCACGGGCCGTACGAGGTACGCACGCGTGCGTGCCCCACGTGCGGCTGTGAGCCTGTTCTACAGGGAGCCCTTGCGGGACAGGTGGTTGAAGAACAGCCAGCCCGGCAGCACCGGAATCCACAGCGTCAGCAGCCGGTACAGCAGCACCGCAGGAGCGGCGACCTCCTTGGGGAGGCCGACGGCGATCAGACCGAGCGTCAGGCTCGCCTCGACCGCGCCCACACCGCCCGGCGTGGGGGCCGCGGAACCGAGCGCGTTGCCCGCGAGGAAGACGACGGCGACGCTGGCCAGGCTGAGCGACGTCGACTGGTCGCCGAACGCCCGGATCGACGCGTCCAGGCACATCACGAAGCAGGCCGTCAGCAGCAGCATGCCGCCGATGCCGGTGACCAGCTTCTGCGGCCGCTGCAGCACGTCGAGCATCCGAGGGATGACGCCCGCGAACAGCGACCGCACGCGCGTGACGAGGAACTTCCGCAGGAACGGCACCGAGGTCACGACGAGCACGAGCACCGCCACCGTCAACAGGCCGGCGATCACCGTCCTGGAGGGCGACAGCGACGGCGTCTTCTCGGTGCCGGTCAGATAGCCGAACGACAGCAGCATCAGGATGTGGCAGCCCAGGCCGAACAGCTGCGACGCGCCGACACTCGCCACCGCGAGCCCGGGCCGCACTCCGGCACGTTGCAGGAAGCGTGTGTTCAGGGCGACACCGCCGACCGCGGCCGGGGCCACGATCTTCACGAACGACCCGGCGACCTGCGCCGCCACGGTCCGCAGGAACGGCACCCGCTCCGGCACGAACCCCAGGAGGGCCATCGCGGCCGCGAAATAGCTCAGCGCCGAGAACAGCACGGCCGCGGCCACCCAGCCCCACTGGGCGTTGGCGACCAGCGGCCCGAACTCGATGTGCGTGAGCTGCGTCAGCAGGAAGTACGCGCCGATCGCACCGGCGATGAAACTGATCAGCGTGCGTGGCCGCACCCGCTCCAGACGGGCCGGTTCGACCGGCGCCTGCGGCCTGATGAGCAGCACCTGGTGGCGGATCTGGGTCAGCAGATCCTCCTCGCGCGCCTCGTCCAGGGCATCGTCGATGGCCCGCTTCTCGGCCCGCTGCTCCGCCCGTACGGCCTTCTTGTCGGGTTTCTCGAGTACGGGGGCGGAGCCGCTCTGCGCGTGCGCCTCCGCGTGCGCCAGCCTCGTCTGCCGGGACGCCTCAAGGATCGCCTCGCGCTCCCGCTGGGCCCGCTCCCGGGACAGTCGGCGCAGCGTCGCGCGCGTGGAGCGCGACAGCGCGATGGGCTGGAGCATCGGCAGACAGTCGGCCACCGCGTCGGGGCCGAGGACACCGACCGCAGACGCCACCGCGCGCTCGGCACCCACTCGCAGCCCGAGCGTCGTCACCAACTGGGCGACGTCCATGCGCAGCAGCAGTTCACCGGCCGCGATCTCGCCGCCGCGCAGGTCGGTCAGGATCACGGTGCCGGAACGATCCACCAGAATCGCGTCACCGGCGAGTCTGCGGTGGGCGATGCGCCGCGACTGAAGCGCCTGCACCTGGTGCCAGGTGTTGCGCAGCAGATCGTCGGTGATCTCCTCGTCCGCGAGCGAGTCCAGGGTGCGTCCGCCGGTGTGCTCGTAGACGAGCATGACGGCGTCGGGGCCGAGTTCCGAGGTCGCGATCAGCTTGGGGGCGTTGGCCCCGGCCGCGATCGCCGCGTAGGCGAGCAGGGCCTCCTGCTCCAGCGCCTGGCGCAGCGACTGGAGGCTGCTGCGGGTCGCGAAGCCCCGGAGCGTCAGATTGCGCCACGCACGGTAGAAGAAGCCCTGGGCCTGCTGTTCCCGGTCGACCACGGTGACGTCCAGTGGCGGACCGTCCTCCAGGGTCACGAAGTAGCGTCGCCCGCGGTCGCCGTTCTCGGTGTCGACGGCCTCCTCACGGGCCGCGCCCACCGGGTGGAAGCCGACCGTTCGCAGACCCGCCATCAGCGTCCGCCCGGTGGGACGGACGTTCGGGGAGCCCACCGCGTACAGCGTCCCGTAGGCCACGGTCCAGCCGATCAGCACGGTCAGGATGATCGAGAACGGAGTCGTGTACCCGGTGACCAGCATCGAGAAGGCGTCCAGCAGCAGCACGATCCACAGCACGGAGCGCCAGCGCGGCCTCCGGGACATGCCGACGGCCGTCATATAGGCGATGACGGGTGCCAGATAGCCGTGCACGGGGTCGGTGAGCGCGTGGATGTCGCCGGGGGAGGGCTGGGTGAGCGCTTCCTGGATCGAGCCCGGGGCGGCCTTGGCGACCCACAGGTCCGTGGCGAGTGTCACTCCGTGCGCGAGGACCGCCGCGAGTACGCCGTCGGCGATGCGCAGTCCGTCGCGCTTGATCAGCCGCTCGATCGCGAAGGCGACCGGCACCAACAGGATGGCGATGCTCGACGCCAGCCCCGCGAGCTTGATCAGCAGGTCGGGCGCCTGGCCGGTGCCCTTGTTGATGTCCTGTTCGAGCCCCGAGGTCGTGCCGTGCGCGAACGCGGCGATCGCGAGCAGTACGACGATCGCGAGAACGCCCACCAGGAGGCGCATGAGATCGGAAGGACGGTGCACGCGCGCGGGGAGGAGCGGTTCGTCGCCCTCGACCTCCTCGGCATGCGTCTCGCCGTCGCAGTCGTCCGGGCCGGGCGTGGGGTCGGGCTCGGGCGTCTTGGCGGGACCCTCCGTGGGGTCCTGCTCCTGCGCGTCGGGGGTGTCCGGGCGCGACGCGGCGTCAGAGGTGCCCTCCGCGTCTTCGGGGTGCACACCCTGCTGCTTCATCGTCTCTTCTTGATCTCGTATCACCAGTCACCGCCCGCACGATGGTGGCATGCCCCACCGACACACGGGGGCATCAGGGTGCAAATGCGGGGGCGCACAGTCTGCCCCAAGCGCCGCTCCGGGGCGAGGGTTACGCACAGTCGCCAGCGCGTCGCATTGTCGGTGGCGTGCGGCAGGATGGGGCGGATGAGTGAGGAGAGCCTTCCGGACGGCATCGGCCCGGAGCACGCGGACGCGCTGCCCGAGTACGCGGAGCGGGTCCTTGACGTGGCCGAACGGATTCCGCCCGGGCGCGTCATGACGTACGGCGACGTCGCCGAATGGCTGGAGGAGGGCGGGCCGCGCCAGGTCGGCCGCGTGATGGCCCTCTACGGGGGAGCCGTCGAGTGGTGGCGCGTCGTCCGCGCGGACGGCGTGCTGCTTCCCGGTCACGAACTGGAGGCCCTCGCCCGCTACCGCCAGGAAGGCACCCCTCTGAAGGAGGCGAGCAGGGCCGCCGAGGACCACCTGCCGCGCCTCGACATGAGACGGGCGCGATGGGACGGCGGCGAGCGCGCGGACGGTCACACCTGACAGCTTCCGCCATCGGACCCGCCCGGGTGCGGCCTGTGGCCCGTACGGGGGAAACAGGGCACGTCGGTGGCATGCCGTACGTTCGAGGGGTGAGGGACACACGGGTCGTGAGAGCCGTGGGGGAAGAAGCAGAAGTCCCGCTCCCGTACGACCCGTCGGCGTAGCGTCGGCTGCACGTGTCCCCCTCACCCCGCTGCCACCGACCCCGACGCGCGGCAGCCTGCCAACCAGTACACCCACCAGGACCGGCGAACCACGTGAGCTCCTCTTCCTCCACCAGGCGCCTGTCGCACCCCCAGGTGCGACAGGGGAACCGTGGCGCTTACCGACTGGTGCGTACCCCGCCGACCCGGCCGACTCCCCCTCACCTGGACGCGCCACAGCGCTCGGTGGTTGACCACGAGGCCGGTCCGCTGCTCGTCCTCGCAGGTCCGGGCACCGGCAAGACCACCACACTCGTGGAGTCCGTCGCGGCCCGGATCGCCCGGGGAGGTGACCCCGCGCGGATCCTCGTGCTGACGTTCAGCCGCAAGGCCGCCGTCGAACTGCGCGACCGCATGGCACTGCGCATCGGCGCCGCCCGCGCACCCCGGGCCACCACCTTCCACTCGTTCTGCTACGCCCTGGTCCGCGCCCACCAGGACAGCGAACTGTTCGTCGAGCCGCTACGGCTGCTGTCCGGCCCCGAACAGGACGTCGCCGTACGCGAACTGCTCGCGGGCCAGCCCGACCTGGAGCGGCTCGGCCTCGCGCACGTGCGCTGGCCGGACGAGCTGCGGGCCTGCCTGACCACCCGCGGCTTCGCCGACGAGGTCCGCGCGGTCCTCGCCCGCAGCCGCGAACTCGGCCTGGACCCCGCGGCCCTGGACGCCTTCGCCCACCGCATCGGCCGCCCCGACTGGCGGGCAGCCGCCGCCTTCCTCGCCGAGTACCTCGACGTGCTCGACCTCCAAGGAGTGCTCGACTACGCGGAACTCGTCCACCGCGCGGTGCTCCTCGCCCACCGCCCCGAGGCCGCCGAACGGCTCGCCGCCCAGTACGACGCCGTGTTCGTGGACGAGTACCAGGACACCGATCCGGCCCAGGTACGACTGCTGCACGCCCTCGTCGGCGGTGGCCGCACCCTGGTGGCCTTCGGCGACCCCGACCAGTCGATCTACACGTTCCGGGGCGCCGACGTGAACGGCATCCTGGACTTCCCGGGCGCCTTCCCGCGCGCGGACGGAAGTCCCGCCCCCGTGGAGGTGCTCCGGACCTCCCGCCGCTCCGGCGCCACCCTGCTGACCGCCACCCGCCTGCTGACACAGCGCATGCCCCTGACCCGGCTCCCGGCCCAGAAGGTGCGCGCCCACCGCGAGCTGTCCCCGGTGCGCGACGGCGGACGCGTCGAGGTGTACACGTACCCGACTCCCGGCACGGAGCTGGACAACATCGCCGACATCCTCCGCAGGGCACACCTGGAGGACGGCATCCCCTGGAACGACATGGCAGTCCTGGTGCGAGCCGGCTCCCGGACGATCCCCACGGTCCGTCGCGCCCTCACGGCGGCAGGCGTCCCCCTGGACATCGACGGCGACGACCTGCCCCTGCGCCACGAGCCGGCGGTGGCGCCCCTCCTGACGGCGCTGCGGGCGGTGGCGGTCGCCGAGGCATCCGGGGGCGCCCCGGCCGAAGCGGACGATTCCGACTCCGACGCATCCGACGAGAGCCCCACGGACACCTCCTGGCTCGACACCGAGACCGCCCTCACCCTGCTCGCCTCCCCCCTCGCCGCCATAGACGCCGCCGACCTGCGCCGCCTGGGCCGCGCGCTGCGCGAGGAGGAGCGAGCCGGGGGCAACCCCGTGCCGCCGCCCTCCGACGAGCTGCTCACGCGGGCGCTCGCCGAGCCGGAGCGGCTGGTCGCGCACGACCCCACGTACGCGCGCGGCGCCCAGCGCCTGGGCGCGCTGCTGCGCAAGGCGCGCGGGCGCCTGGCGGGCGGCGGTACGGCCGAGGAGGCGCTGTGGGATCTCTGGCAGGGCACCCCCTGGCCCGGGCGCCTGGAGCGGGCCACCCTGCGCGGCGGCGCGGCCGGGCGCAACGCGGACCGGGACCTGGACGCCGTGTGCGCGCTGTTCGCGACCGCGGCCCGCGCGGAGGAACGCACTGGGGGCCGGGGCGCCCTCAACTTCCTGGAGGAGATCGACGCCGAGGACATTGCCGCCGACACCCTCACCCGGCGTGCCGTACGCCCCGACGCCGTACGCCTGATGACCGCACACCGCTCCAAGGGCCTGGAGTGGCGCCTGGTCGTCGTGGCCGGTGTCCAGGAGGGCCTCTGGCCGGACCTGCGCCGCCGCGGCTCGCTCCTGGAGGCCGACCGCATCGGCCGCGACGGACTCGCCGAACCGCTCACCCCGGGAGCCCTGCTCGCCGAGGAACGCCGCCTGTTCTACGTCGCCGCGACACGCGCGCGTGAACGCCTAGTCGTCACCGCGGTGAAGGCACCCGCCGACGACGGCGACCAGCCGTCCCGCTTCCTCACCGAACTCGGCATCGAGCCCAAGGACGTCACAGGACGCCCCCGCCGCCCGCTGTCCGTCGCCGCACTGGTCGCCGAGCTGCGTGCCACGACCGTCGACCCGCGCGTGTCCGACACCCTCAGGGAAGCCGCCGCGCGGAGGCTGGCCCGGCTGGCCGCGCTCGCCGACGAGGACGGTCGCCCGCTGGTCCCGTCCGCGCACCCGTACCGCTGGTGGGGCATGTTCGAGCCGACCGAGAGCAAGGTGCCGCTGCGCGACCGCGACCAGCCCGTCGTGCTCTCCGGGAGCGCCCTCGACCAGCTCGCCAACACCTGTGCCCTGCAATGGTTCCTGGGCCGCGAGGTGAAGGCCGACGCCCCCGCGACCGCCGCCCAGGGCTTCGGGAACGTGGTGCACGTCCTCGCCGACGAGGTCGCCTCCGGACGCACACCCGCCGACCTGGCCGTTCTCATGGAACGCCTCGACACCGTGTGGAACGCGCTCGCCTTCGACGCGCCCTGGAAGTCGGCGCAGGAGAAGGACAACGCGCGCGTGGCGCTCGAACGCTTCCTGAAGTGGCACGTCGACTCCAACAGCCTCCGCGCCGGCCGCACCCCGGTCGCCAGCGAGCACGACTTCGACGTCACCCTCGAAGCGGGCGACTACGAAGTGCGCATCCGCGGCTCCATGGACCGCGTCGAGACGGACCACGAAGGGCGCGCCTACGTCGTCGACTTCAAGACCGGCAAACAGACGCCGACCGCACGCGAGGTGGAACGCCACCCCCAGCTCGCCGTCTACCAACTCGCCGTGCAGGAAGGCGCCGTGGACGACGCCTTCGACGGAGTACGCCCCGAACCGGGCGGCGCCGAACTCGTCCAGCTGCGCCAGGGCGCCGCCCAACGGGACGGAGGCGAAACCCTGCCCAAGGTTCAGGCCCAGGAGCCCCTGGAGGGGGAGTGGGCCGGTGAATTGCTGGCCACGGCCGCGGGCAAGGTCCTCGACGAACGGTTCACGCCGAAGACCGGCCAGCATTGCACCCACTGCGCGTTCCGGGCCTCGTGCAGCGCGCGGCCCGAGGGGCGACACGTGGTCGAGTAGCGTGCGTGACACATCGCACCACCCGTGCTGAGCTGCGTTTCTTCTTCCCCTGAGGGCGATTGGTCCTCGACTGTCAGTGGCCGCCGCTAGCCTCTCCGACATGCCCGCCCGTATCACCGATCCCGATCAGCTCAAGGAGCTCCTCGGCATCCCCTTCACCCCGGAGCAGACGGCCTGCATCATCGCGCCGCCCGCCCCGCAGGTGATCGTGGCCGGAGCCGGGTCGGGCAAGACGACGGTGATGGCGGCCCGCGTGGTGTGGCTGGTCGGCACCGGCCAGGTCGCCCCCGAACAGGTCCTCGGCCTGACCTTCACCAACAAGGCCGCCGGTGAACTCGCCGAGCGCGTCCGCAAGGCGCTGATCAGGGCGGGCGTAACCGACCCCGACGTCATCGACCCGGACAACCCCCCGGGCGAGCCGGTGATCTCGACGTACCACGCCTTCGCGGGCCGCCTTCTGACCGACCACGGCCTGCGCATCGGCCTCGAACCCACGTCCCGCCTGCTCGCCGACGCCACCCGCTTCCAGCTCGCCGCGCGCGTACTGCGCGAAGCCCCCGGCCCCTATCCGGCGCTCACCCGCTCCTTCCCGGACCTCGTCAGCGACCTCCTCACCCTTGACGCCGAGCTCTCCGAACACCTCGTACCACCCGAGAGACTGCGCGCGTACGACACCGATCTGCTCCGCGCCCTGGAGGGCGTCAAACTCCGCAACCCCGAGCTCCGCAAGGTCCCCGAGGCGGCTGCCGCCCGCCGTGAACTCACCGAACTGGTGAGCCGCTACCGCACCGCCAAGCGCGAGCGCGACCTGCTCGACTTCGGCGACCAGATCGCCCTGTCCGCGACCCTGGCGCGCACCCGCCCCGAGGTCGGCGAGATCCTGCGCGACGAGTTCCGGGTGGTGCTGCTCGACGAGTACCAGGACACCTCGGTCGCCCAACGCATCCTCCTGGCAGGCCTGTTCGGCTCCGGCACGGGCCACCCGGTGACCGCCGTCGGCGACCCCTGCCAGGCGATCTACGGCTGGCGCGGCGCGTCCGTCGCCAACCTCGACGACTTCCCCGAGCACTTCGCGCACGCCGACGGCCGCCTCGCCGCCCGCCAGTCGCTCAGCGAGAACCGCCGCAGCGGTGGCCGCCTCCTCGACCTCGCCAACGGCCTCGCGGAACCCCTGCGCGCCATGCACGCGGGCGTGGAGGCCCTTCGCCCGGCCCCCGGCGCCGAGCGCGACGGCATGGTCCGCTGCGCGCTGCTGCCCACCCACGCCGAGGAGATCGACTGGCTCGCCGACTCCATCGCCCACCTCGTACGGACCGGGAAGGCACCCGGTGAGATCGCCGTCCTGTGCCGCACGGCCACCGACTTCGCCGAGATCCAGGGCGCCCTGGTGACCCGCGACATCCCGGTCGAGGTCGTCGGGCTCTCCGGGCTGCTGCACCTGCCCGAGGTCGCCGACCTCGTCGCCGTCTGCGAAGTTCTCCAGGACCCCGGTGCCAACGCCTCCCTGGTCCGGCTGCTGACCGGACCCCGCTGGCGCATCGGCCCCCGAGACCTCGCCCTTCTGGGCCGACGCGCCCGACTCCTCGTGGCCCACGCGCGCGTGGGGGCCGACGACGACCCGGACCGCAGGCTCGCCGAGGCCGTCGAGGGGGTCGACCCCTCCGAGGTGATATCGCTCGCCGACGCCCTCGACACGTTCCTGGAGACACCCCTTTACGGCTCCGGCGGCGCCGGGGACGACGACGGGCTGCCCTTCTCTCCGGACGCGCGCGTGCGTTTCGCCCGCCTCGCCACCGAACTGCGCGACCTGCGCCGCTCCCTGTCCGACCCTCTGATGGACGTCCTGCACCGCGTCCTGGCCGTCACCGGCCTGGAGGTCGAACTCGCGGCGTCCCCGCACGCCCTGGCCGCCCGCCGCCGCGAGACCCTGTCGAACTTCCTGGACGTCGCCGCCTCCTTCGCCGCCGGCGACGGTGAGGCGAGCCTGCTCGCCTTCCTCGGCTTCCTGCGCACCGCCGCCCAGTACGAGAAGGGCCTCGACAACGCCCTCCCAGGCGGCGAGAACACCGTCAAGGTCCTCACCGCGCACAAGTCCAAGGGCCTGGAGTGGGACGTCGTGGCCGTCCCCGGCCTGGTCACCGGGACCTTCCCCAGCGGCCAGGGCCGCGAGAAATGGACCGCCCAGGGCAAGGTCCTCCCGCACGCGCTGCGCGGCGACACCGCCACCCTGCCCGACGTCGTCTCCTGGGACTCCAAAGGCATGAAGGCCTTCCACGAGGCCATGAAGGACCACCAGCGCACCGAGGAACTCCGCCTCGGCTACGTCACCTTCACCCGCCCCCGCTCCCTGCTGCTCGGCTCCGGCCACTGGTGGGGTCCCACCCAGAAGAAACGCCGAGGACCGTCCGACTTCCTCCAGGCCCTCTACGACCACTCCGCGGCCGGGTACGGCGAGATCGAGGCCTGGGCGGACGGACCCGAAGAGGGTGAGGAGAACCCCGCCCTGCAGACGGCCACCGTCGACCAGGCCTGGCCACTGCCGTTGGACGACAGGGCGATGGCCCACCGCCACAACGCCGCCAAGATGGTCATGGACCACCTGGAGCGCCTCGCCTCCCACGACGAGAGCCACCCCGCGGCCACTCACGACCCGGACGCGCACGACGACCCGGACTGGCCCCCGCCACTGGAGGACGACGAACCGCTCCACGACGAGCCGCCCTACGAGGAATCCCCTCTCGATGCCGATGACGGCCCACCGGAGGACGACCCCGCTGATTGGGACGCCTGGACCACGGACCGCCCGACCCTCCCGCACCAGGCCACGGCCCCGCACTCTGCCGAACACTCCAGTACGCCAGGGGGCGCACTCCGGGAACCCCGCGGCACCCGCCTCACCCCCGAGGAAGCCCGAGCCATCGCCTCCTGGGACCGTGATCTCGACGCGCTCACCGGTGAACTCCTGCGCGCCCGCCGAGGCGTCACCGAAGTCCCCCTGCCGGCCTCTCTGACCGCCACCCAACTGCTGCACCTTGCCGCCGACCCGGACGGGCTCGCGCAGGAACTCGCGCGCCCCATGCCACGCCCTCCGCAACCCGCCGCACGTCGAGGCACCCGCTTCCACGCCTGGGTGGAATCACGCTTCGAAGAACTGACCCTGCCCATGCTGGAGCCGGAGGAACTGCCCGGCAGCGAAGCCGAGATCGCCGACGAACGAGATCTGGAAGCACTCAAGGACGCCTTCGAACGCACCGAGTACGCCCGGCGCACGCCCTACCGCGTCGAGACCCCCTTCCAGCTCTCGATCGCCGGCCGCGTCGTACGGGGCCGTATCGACGCCGTCTACAAGCAGGGCGACGGCGACGAGGCGACGTACGAGATCCTCGACTGGAAGACCAGCAGCACCCGCACCGCCGACCCGCTCCAGCTCGCGATCTACCGGCTCGCCTGGGCCGAGCGGCAGGGCGTGCCGCTGGAAGCGGTCACGGCCGCGTTCCTGTACGTGCGCGGCGGCGAGGTCGTCCGGCCGGAGGGCCTCCCGGACCGGGCCGCACTGGAGCGGCTGCTGCTGGAGGAGCCGGGCGCGCAGGTGGAATCACCGGGCGCGCGAGGGGAGTAGCCGGCCGCGCAAGCAAACTGTGAGGAACCGCCCACCGAGGATGTCAGTGCGGGCCGATAGGCTCGTGACCATGAGCCACACCGTTGACAGTGCCGTCAGCGCGGTCCGCACGTACATCGAGCAGCACCGCGCAGCCTTCCTCGAC
This sequence comes from Streptomyces sp. NPDC050549, assembly GCF_040655035.1. Taxonomy (NCBI): domain Bacteria; kingdom Bacillati; phylum Actinomycetota; class Actinomycetes; order Kitasatosporales; family Streptomycetaceae; genus Streptomyces; species Streptomyces sp. NPDC050549. The sequence goes on along the minus strand of NZ_JBFAJD010000009.1, from coordinate 6,980 downwards.
GACCTCGCCGAGTGGCTGCGCATCCCGTCCGTGTCGGCGCAGCCCGAGCACGCGCCCGACGTCCGGCGCAGCGCGGACTGGCTCGCCGCCGCACTCCGGGAGACCGGCTTCCCGACCGCCGAGGTCTGGCCGACCCCGGGCGCACCCGCCGTCTTCGCCGAGTGGCCCTCCGACGACCCCGAGGCACCCACGGTCCTCGTCTACGGCCATCACGACGTACAGCCCGCCGCCCGCGAGGACGGCTGGGACAGCGAGCCCTTCGAACCCGTCGTTCGCGGAAACCGCCTCTACGCGCGCGGGGCCGCCGACGACAAGGGCCAGGTGTTCTTCCACACACTCGGCGTCCGAGCCCACCTCGCCGCCACCGGCCGCACCGCCCCGGCCGTGCACCTGAAGCTGCTCGTCGAGGGCGAGGAGGAGTCCGGCAGCCCGCACTTCCGGGCGCTGGTCGAGGAGCGCGCCGACCGGCTCGCCGCCGACGCCGTGATCGTCTCCGACACCGGCATGTGGTCCGAGGACACCCCCACTGTGTGTACCGGCATGCGCGGCCTCGCGGAGTGCGAGATCCGGCTGCAGGGCCCCGACCAGGACATCCACTCCGGCTCCTTCGGCGGCGCCGTGCCCAACCCGGCGACCGCGGTCGCCCGTCTCGTCGCCGCGCTGCACGACGAGCACGCACGCGTGACGGTCCCCGGCTTCTACGACGGCATCGTCGAACTCTCCGAGCAAGAGCGCGAGCTCTTCGCCGAGCTGCCCTTCGACGAGCAGGAGTGGCTGCGCACCGCCAAGTCGTACGCCACCCACGGAGAGGCCGGACACACCACCCTGGAGCGCATCTGGGCCCGCCCCACCGCCGAGGTCAATGGCATCGGCGGTGGGTACCAGGGCCCGGGCAGCAAGACGATCATCCCGTCCTCGGCCACGGTGAAGCTCTCCTTCCGGCTGGTCGCAGGCCAGGACCCCGACCACATCGAGAAGGTCGTCCGTGACTGGGCCGCCCGGCAGGTGCCCGATGGCATCCGCCAGGAGATCGAGTTCAGTGCCGCCACGCGCCCGTGCCTGACCCCTCTGGACCACCCGGCCCTGCAGTCCGTCGTCCGAGCCATGGCCCGCGCCTTCGAGAAACCGGTTCTCTTCACCCGCGAGGGCGGCTCGGGACCGGCCGCCGACCTCCAGGAAGTCCTCGGGGCACCCGTTCTCTTCCTGGGCATCTCCGTCCCCTCCGACGGCTGGCACGCCCCGAACGAGAAGGTCGAACTCGACCTCCTCCTCAAGGGCGTCGAAACCACCGCCCACCTGTGGGGAGACCTCGCCGACACCTGGCGCCACGCGCCCTGACGAACCCGCGCGATCCGGAACGGCAACAAGCGCGAGGCACACTGGAAGAACCGCCCCGCCACCCGTCTCCGCCGGACCCGGTCGCCTCCTGCCGTACGTCCCGCTGAACCGCCCGCCGAAACAATCCGCATTGCCGGGGGAGTTGGAAGCACCCGTGACCACCTGGACCGACCACACAGCCGACCGACCCATCTCGCTCACCGCCCCGAGCGGCATCGACCGAGCCGCCCACCACCGGCTCGACGAGGCCTGGCTCGCCGCGGCGTGGAGCCACCCCACCACCCGTTGCTTCGTGGTCTCCGGCGGCCAGGTCCTCATCGACGAGACGCCCGACGGCAGCACCGAACTCGTGATGACCCCGTCCTTCGAGGCACCCCTCACCGAGGCGCACCGCTACTTCCTGGGCACCGACGAGGACGGCGTCAGCTACTTCGCCCTCCAGAAGGACACGCTGCCCGGCCGTATCGACCAGTCGGCACGGCCCGCGGGCCTGCGTGAGGCGGGTCTGCTGCTGTCTCCCCGGGACGTGGGTCTGATGGTGCACGCGGTCGCCCTGGAGAACTGGCAGCGCCTGCACCGCTTCTGCTCCCGCTGCGGCGAGCGCACGGTGATCGCCGCGGCCGGCCACATCCGCCGCTGCCCGGCCTGCGGCGCCGAGCACTACCCGCGCACCGACCCCGCCGTGATCATGGCCGTCACCGACGAGGAGGACCGCATCCTGCTAGGCCGCCAGGTCCACTGGCCCGAGGGCCGCTTCTCGACGCTCGCCGGCTTCGTGGAGCCCGGCGAGTCCATCGAGCAGTCGGTGCGCCGCGAGGTCTTCGAGGAGGCCGGCATCAGCGTCGGCCACGTCGAGTACGTCGCCAGCCAGCCCTGGCCCTTCCCGTCCAGCCTCATGCTGGGCTTCATGGCCCGCGCCACCTCGACCGACATCAACGTCGACGGCGACGAGATCCACGAGGCCCGCTGGTTCTCCCGCGAGGAACTGCGCGCCGCCTTCGAGTCCGAAGAGGTCCTGCCGCCGTACGGCATCTCGATCGCGGCCCGTCTGATCGAACTCTGGTACGGCAAGCCGCTGCCGACGAGAACCTTCGTCTGAGGCCGACAACAAGGAGCAGGCAAAACAAGGAGCAGGCAACAAGAAGGCGGCCCCTGACGTATCAGGAGCCGCCTTCCGCGGAGCCGCGCGCGCCGACCGCCGATCAGGCGCCGACCTTCTGCTTCACCTGGGCCAGCGAAGGGTTCGTGAGCGTCGAACCGTCCGCGAAGAGCAGAGTCGGAACCGTCTGATTCCCGCCATTCGCCTTCTCGACGAACGCCGCGGAATCCGGGTCCAGCTCGATGTTGACCTCGTTGTACGAGATGCCCTCGCGGTCCATCTGGCTCTTCAGCCGACGGCAGTAACCGCACCAGGTGGTGCTGTACATCGTCACGGTGCCCGACATTCTCTCGCGCTCCTCAACAGCTCAGGGAATAGGTCCTCGCAGTGGACGAAACGTACGCGACGCACCCGCCATTCCCGCCGGGGTATCCCACGGGACGTGACGCCTGCCGCATTAGTACGACTGCGGGTGCCTCCCTGTGGACAACCGGCTCACCCGTCTCCGGCGACCTGGCAGCATGGCCGTGTGACAGCAGCAACGCACTCCCCCCTCTTCCCGCAGGTACCGGACTCGGCCGACGCGGTGCTCGAAGGGCTCGACCCCGAGCAGCGCGAGGTGGCAACCGCCCTGCGCGGCCCGGTGTGCGTGCTGGCGGGCGCCGGCACGGGCAAGACACGGGCCATCACCCACCGCATCGCCTATGGAGTGCGCGCCGGGGTCCTGCAGTCCTCCAGCGTGCTGGCCGTCACCTTCACCAACCGCGCCGCCGGCGAGATGCGTGGCCGACTGCGCCAACTCGGTGCCACGGGAGTGCAGGCACGTACGTTCCACTCCGCCGCCCTGCGTCAGCTCCAGTACTTCTGGCCGAAAGCGATCGGTGGCGGCATGCCCCGGCTCGTCGACCGCAAGATCCAGCTCGTCGCCGACGCGGCGGCGGCCTGCCGCATCCGACTCGACCGCGGCGAACTGCGGGACGTCACCGCCGAGATCGAGTGGTCCAAGGTCACCCAGACCGTCCCCTCCGACTATGCCGCCGCGGCGGCCAAGGCTGGCCGCGACGTCCCCCGCGCCCCCGCCGAGATCGCCCAGCTCTACGCCACCTATGAGGACGTCAAACGCGACCGCGCGGTCATCGACTTCGAGGACGTCCTGCTGCTGACCGTCGCCGTGCTCCAGGACCGGCACGACATCGCCGAACAGGTTCGCTCGCAGTACCAGCACTTCGTGGTCGACGAGTACCAGGACGTCAGCCCGCTCCAGCAGCGTCTCCTGGAGCTCTGGCTCGGTGATCGCGACAATCTGTGCGTCGTCGGCGACGCCAGCCAGACGATCTACTCGTTCACCGGAGCGACCCCCGACCACCTCCTCGACTTCCGCACCCGCCACCCCGGCGCCACCGTCGTCAAGCTGGTCCGCGACTACCGCTCCACACCCCAGGTCGTCCACCTCGCCAACGGCCTGCTCTCCCAGGCCCGCGGCCGGGCCGCCGACCACAGGCTGGAGCTGATCTCGCAGCGCGCCGCGGGTCCCGAGCCCGTCTACGCCGACTACACCGACGAGCCCGCCGAGGCCGAGGGTGCCGCGCGCCGCATCCGTGACCTGATGGCAGCGGGCGTGCCGGCCAGCGAGATCGCGATCCTGTTCCGCACGAACTCCCAGTCCGAGACCTACGAACAGGCCCTCGCCGACGCCGGAGTCCCCTACCAACTGCGCGGTGCCGAGCGGTTCTTCGACCGCCCCGAGGTCCGCAAGGCCGGCGTCGCCCTGCGCGGCGCGGCCCGCTTCGGCGGCAACGACTCCCTCCTCGACGACGTCGTCGACCTGCCCTCCCAGGTCCGTGCCGTCCTCTCCGGCGAGGGCTGGACCACCGAGCCACCGGCCGGCTCCGGAGCCGTCAGAGAGCGCTGGGAGTCCCTGGCCGCCCTGGTCAACCTCGCCCAGGACTTCGCCGCGGCCAGACCGGGAGCCACCCTCGCCGACCTGGTCGCCGAACTCGACGAGAGGGCGAACGCCCAGCACGCCCCGACCGTCCAGGGCGTCACCCTCGCCTCCCTGCACTCGGCCAAGGGCCTGGAGTGGGACGCCGTCTTCCTGGTCGGCGTCGCCGAGGGCATGATGCCGATCAGCTACGCGAAGACCGACGAACAGATCGAGGAGGAGCGCCGCCTCCTGTACGTCGGAGTCACCCGCGCCAGGGAACGGCTCCACGTCTCCTGGGCCCTCGCCCGCTCACCCGGCAGTCGCCCCAACCGCCGCCCCAGCCGCTTCCTGGACGGTCTGCGCCCCGGCTCGACCGGCGGGGCGGGCAGACCCGGCCTGGTCGCCCCCGGCGGCATCGAGCGCGGTTACACGGGCACCGGTCCCCAAGTCGTCCCCCGGCGGGCCCAGCGCACCGTGGCCCGCTGCCGGGTCTGCGGTCGCACGCTCACCGACGCCGGCGAGATGAAACTGATGCGCTGCGAGGACTGCCCGTCCGACATGGACGAGGGCCTCTACGAGCGGTTGCGCGAGTGGCGGGAGGTCCAGGCGCAGCGCAGCGGCCAGCCGGCGTTCTGCGTCTTCACGGACAAGACGCTGATGGCGATCGCCGAGACCGTCCCCGACGACGAGGGCGAACTCGCGCGGATCCCCGGTGTCGGAGTGCGCAAGCTCAACCGGTACGGGGCCGATGTCCTGGCCATCTGCGACGGTCAGGAGCCTGTGGAGGGTGCCGCGGGGGACTGATGAAAACTCGTCGGAAAAATAGTTTGCGCATGCCCCAGCGATCCCCATAGGTTCTAAGCCACGGGAACAGAAGGCCTTCTCGGAGGCCCTGATTCCGTGATGTACTTGCATATCCGAAGGATCGGGCTCACCCCCGGTCCCCCGAGACGCCGAGAGGAGGCGATTCCAGTGATCAGCATCAACACCAGCTCCGCCAGCATCGTGAAAATGACCGATCCCTCGGTCGTCTCCCTGTGCATGCTCGGCGTTTCGAACCTGGGCACCGGTCTGTCCGGCATTTCTGCCGCCCGTCCGGCGTCCGCCCTGTCTCTCGCGGTTCTTCCCATCCGTGAGCGCAATGAGCGACCGACCAAGGCACTGGAAGCAGTAGGAGCACAGGCGCAGGCCTATGCCTTTGCGCCCGGTGCCGGAAGCCGGAAGCAGACGACGCAGCACCACCAGATGTGGGCCTTCCGTGGGCCAGAACCCTGGAGTGATCCAGCCTGATTGATCAGGCCGGCGCCTTCAGGGCCGCGGAACCCCATCCGGGATCCGCGGCCCTTCTGTTTGTCCCCGAACGGGGATGACGGAGCGAAGGGGCCTCGGGACAAGAAAAGAACCCGGTACCAAGCCGACACCCGGCCCAACAGGGCCGGACCGACCAGACGAGGAAGAACAACCGTGCAACTCGAAGCGCACGCCCCGTCCGTACCGCCTTCCGAAACGATCCCCCCGCCCGGCCTCACGGAGGACTCCACCTTGACTCCGCTCACTGCGCTCACCGCGCTCGACGACGCCATCGAGAACCTCGGCGTGCCCGTCCCCTGCCGTTCCTACGACCCGGAGGTCTTCTTCGCCGAGTCGCCGGCCGATGTCGAGTACGCCAAGTCCCTCTGCCGCACCTGCCCGCTGATCGAGGCCTGCCTCGCCGGCGCCAAGGAGCGGCGTGAGCCCTGGGGCGTCTGGGGTGGCGAGCTCTTCGTCCAGGGTGTCGTCGTGGCCCGCAAGCGGCCGCGTGGCCGTCCGCGCAAGAACCCGGTCACGGCATGAACACCACCCTCGGAACGATCGACCGCCCCCTCACGCACGACCCCAAGAAGCAGGCCCCGATGAAGCCGTCCACTCCCAGCGAGCCCGCGGGCTCCGCGATCCCAGACTTCACCACTCCGGGTGCGACCGAGTCGCGCCAGAACAGGACCCGAGAGATGCAACTCATTCCAGAAGCCCTGGCCCGTGCGCATATGCACGAGCGCCTGCAGGAGGCCGAGCGGGAACGGCAGGTCACGCGCCTGCTGGCCGCTCGCCGGATGCAGCGCAGGGCCGAGCGTGCCTCGATGCGCGCCCGCCGTGCGCTCGCCATGGCCGTCATGCAGTAGCCGATCACACCTGAAGCGGTGGCCTTCCCAGCCCGGGAGGCGAATGCTCCCCGCGGGGGCCGGTCCGTCCGAACGGACCGGCCCCCGCGGTGCGTTCTGTCCCGATCCCCGGCCGCGGCGATATCGTCGCCGCGTGACGAGTCGTCCCGGAGGCAGTGACACCAGCGCCTCCACCGCGGAGCCCCAGCCCGTTGTGTGCGCCCGCTGCGGCACCCGGTCAGAAGGCCCGCAACCCACCTGGACCTGCTCCGTGGAGAACGGGACCCGGCACTACTTCTGTGACACCTGTGCCAGGGAGAACCTCAGGGCGATCGAGGGACGGTTGGATTCCGACTGGTGGTAGGCCGCACTCACGCCCGCCCTCGCCCCGTTACCTTTCTCGTGGCCCCGCAATGGGGTGCCTGGCCCCCGGGTCCGGTATGGCTGTGTGCCCCCTGTCGAAGGCGATGACCTGGGGGGT